>JAUVPB010000038.1 GCA_030598925.1 Actinomycetes bacterium | reverse complement strand
GGTGCCGCACCGCGCCAGCGCGGCAGGAACGACGGATGGACGTTGAGCCAGAGCCGCTGCTCGAGCAGCTCCGCGGGAATCAGCACGCCGTACGCGGCTACGACGACGACGTCCGCGGCAAGCTCGAGCTCTCGCAGATCGTTCGGTTGAACGACGGGGATGCCGAGCCGCTGCGCGGTCTCTTTCGCCGGTGGAGCGCCTACCCGGCGCCCGCGACCCCGTGGCCGGTCGGGCCTCGTAACCACAAGGTCAATCGTCGAGCTGTCGGCCAGCTCCTCGAGAACGCGAGCGCCGAAGGGCGCGGTCGCGGCAACCGCTAGGCGCATTGACCCGAGCCGAGGCTCAGCGCGAGACGCCGGGCCGCGGCCGGAGCTCGGCCATCGCCTCGCGGCGTTGCTCGGGAGCGGCGTGATCGATGATCAGAATCCCGTCGAGGTGGTCGAGCTCATGCTGGATCACGCGGGCCTCTAGCTCCGACGCGCTGATGACGAGATCCTCGCCCGTTGGCGTTTTTGCCTCCACCGTCAGCGACACGGCGCGCTCGATGTCGACGTTCACGCTCGCGCGCCCCAACGACAGGCAGCCCTCCTCGCCTAGCTCGGTCTCGTCTGAGCGCTCGACCACTACCGGGTTCACGAGGGCAGTCGGCTCGGCGTCGGGCGACGCCTGCACAACCACCATGCGCTGGAGCACTCCGACCTGTGGCGCGGCAAGACCGACGCCGCGAGCATCGGTCATGATCGTCGTCAGGCGCTCGGCGAGCGTTTCGAGCGCAGCGTCGAACTGCTCGACCTCGCGCGCCTGCACCCGAAGCGCCGTGTCCGGGTACTGGCGAACCTGCGCGAGCGCGTACGCGCGCCTCGCTTCCTGCTCCGGGTCGATCACCAGCGCTTCGTCGTCGCCCGCCACTACGTCGTCGGCGGCGACGTCCTCAGCTTGGTCATTCGCTGTCTTCTCGGTCACGGCAGTAGTCTAGCGCGCCGAACAGCGCTCGCTGCGAGGAGTCTTACAGCGACTGGGGGTCGACGTCGACGACCGCCTTGAGGTCCTCCCGACGAAACGCCGGCGCAGTGGCCGCGAGTAGCTGGCGCGCGGCGCGGGCGACGGTTCGCGGCTCATCAGTCTTCAGAACGATCTGCGCGCGGTAACGACCGCGGAGACGGAGCAGCGATGCAGGGCCGAGGATCGTCGCTCCGGTGGCCTCAGCGAGAGCGTCGCGGATCTCGCCGAGCGCAGCGACTGGGGCATCGCGCTCGGGCGCGGAGAGGAGGATCCGGACAAGGTGGCAGAAGGGTGGATAACGCAGCTCACGCCGCCGCGCCACCTCAGCCTGCACGAACTCCTCGACCGCGTGGTGCGCGGCCATCAGGATCGGTGGCGCGTCAGGCTCGAAGGTCTGTATCAGCACGCGCCCCGGGCGATCTCGCCCGCTCCGGCCGGCGAGCTGCGTGAGCAGCTGGAACGTGCGCTCGTCGGCTCGAAAGTCGGGCGCCGCCAGCTCCGTTCCCGCATCGACGACAGCGGCGAGCGACACGCCGGCGAAATGATGACCCTTGGCGACCATCTGAGTGCCGAACAACACGGCGCGGTCTGCTGCGCCGAATCTCGCGAGGATGTCGGCGTGACTGTCGCGCTCGCTCGTGGTCTCGGCGTCGAACCGGAAGAGCTCGAGTTCGGGAACACGCGCCGCGAGCTCGGCCTCGAGTCGCTCCGTGCCTGCGCCGAGCCGCGCTATCTCCGTGCTCTTACAGTCAGGGCAGGTGTCGCTCGTGCGCTCCGAGTACCCGCAGTGGTGACAGTGGAGGGCACGATCGTTGTGGAGGACGAGCGCGACGTCGCAGGCCAGACATCGCCAGATCCGCCCACATGCGCGGCAGTGCAAAGCAGACGCATAGCCGCGACGATTTAGAAGGAGAATGGCCTTCCCCTCTCCCTGAGCGCACCGTTCAAGCCCCTCGAGCAGCGGCGCCGACAGCGGGTAGCCCTGCTCCCGCCGTAGGTCGACGATTCGCACGGCCGGCATCGGAGCACCGATGCGGGCGTCGAGCGGCAGCCTCTCGAGTCGTTCCCAGGCCTCTGGGCGTGGCGTCGCGCTCCCGAACACGGCCACGGCGCCCTCTGCCGCGACACGCTTCATCGCAACGCTCCGCGCGTCGTAGCGCGGATCGGAGTCGTGTTTGTACGAGGAGTCGTGCTCCTCGTCGACGCAGACGAGACCGAGCTCGACGACCGGAGAGAAGATGGCGGAGCGGGCGCCGACGACCACGGTGGCGTCCCCCGCCGCGATTCGAGCACGCACGTCTCGCCGCTGAGCGTCCGTTAGGCCCGAATGGAGCACAGCGACCCGCTCGCCGAAACGAGCGCGAAAGCGATTCGCAGTTTGCGGCGTGAGCGCGATCTCCGGAACGAGCACGATCGCGCCTTTTCCGCGCTCGAGCGCGGCGGCACAGGCCCGCAGATAGACCTCGGTCTTGCCGCTCCCAGTGGGCCCCGCGAGCAGGAAGGCTCCGCCAGAGTCGAACGCTCCCTCGATGCGGGCGACAGCGGCCTCCTGGCCCTTGGTCAGCGCCGGTGGACGTTCGTCACCGGGCGTCGGCGCGTTTGCCTCAGCGACTCGCTTCTTGCGAGGCTTGCGCTCGTCGGGCGCGACCAGCGCCAGAGCGCGGGCGGGCGTCGATCCGTAGTAGTCGGCCATCCAGAGCGCGAGGTCGACAAGGGATGGCGGGATCGCACCGACGACATCGTCGACGGAAACAGGGGTGACGCCTTCCGGCGGGGCGTCCAGCAACTCAGCCACGATGCCGCGACGGCGCGTGCGCCCGAACGGCACCCGCACGACGGACCCCTTCTCGAGGCCGTCTCCGAGGTACGTGAACGGCCTCGCAAGCTCGCGCGTCGTGACGAGCGGATAGACGGAGGCGTACTGGCCCACCCGCGGAGCGTAGCGATGCCAAGCCCGGGCACCGCTCGCCAGCGCTGACATCTCACACTCTCGTAGCCGTTGAGAACTGGTGCACCCCTACAATCGGGTCAGATGGCACACGGGCACACCGTTGACGACTATCTGGAGGCGATCTACTTCCTCGCGTTTCCGGTCGGTGAGTACGGGCCGGTCGCGAAGGCAAGGCCTGCAGTCGCCGCTCGCGTCGCCGAGCTCCTCGGCGTCTCCCGTGCCTCTGCGGGCGAGATGGTGAAACGGCTCGAGACGGATGGCCTGATCACCCGCGGTCCGCACAAGGAGCTCGTGTTCACCGACGAGGGACGAGCCGCCGCTGAGCGCACAATTCGCCGGCACCGGCTGATCGAGCGGCTCCTCACGGACTTCATGGGCTACACACCAGCCGAGTCGCACGATCAGGCTGAGCTTCTGAGCGACACCTTCACGGACGAGATGATCGAGCGTATGGCGGAGCGTCTCGGCGACCCCGAACGGTGCCCGCACGGTTGGCCCATCGATCCAAGTGTTGAACAGCGCGAGAGCAGGGAGCTCGTTGCCGCTGCCGAGCTGGCGCCTGGTGAGCGGGCCACCATCGTACGCGTCGCGGAGCATGATGGTGCTCTCCTGCACTGGTGCTACGACCACGGGCTCGAGCCTGGCACGACGGTTGAGGTGGAATCGGCCGACCCCGACTCGGATCAGCTCGTCGTGATGGTCGAGCGGGAGGAGCGCGCGCTCGACGGCAAGACCGCCGAGGGCCTGTTCGTGCGCCGGCTGGTCTAGGCGCCCGGCTCGACGAGAATGCCGGCAGCGTCACGAAGTGCCCCGGCGTGGCTCGTCGATTCCCAGGGGAATAGACCGGTCGCGGAACGCCCGAAGTGACCGTAGGCAGCGGTCGGTCGATAGATCGGCCTACGCAGACCCAGCTCGGCGATAATCGCAGCAGGCCTGAGGTCGAACTGCTCGCCGACCAAGCGCTCGAGTTCGGCTACGCCGACCTTCTCCGTCCCGAAGCACTGGACGCTGACCGAGACGGGTTGCGCCACGCCGATCGCGTAGGCGAGCTGAATCTCGCATCGGTCGGCCAGCTCCGCGGCGACGATGTTCTTGGCAACCCACCTCGCTGCGTACGCGGCGGAGCGGTCCACCTTCGTCGGATCCTTGCCTGAGAACGCGCCACCGCCATGTCGCGCCGCCCCGCCGTACGTATCGACGATGATCTTGCGCCCCGTCAGACCCGCGTCTCCCATCGGCCCGCCGACCACGAACTTCCCCGTCGGGTTTACGAGGACGAAGCCAGGCTCGTCGAGGCGAGCGGCGTCGTAGAGGTCTGGCGGCAAGACGGCCTGGACAACATGCTCGATGAGGTCAGGTCTGATTCGCGTATGGCTGTCGACTCCCTCGGCGTGCTGGGTCGAGACGACGACGCGGTCGATCTCGATCGGTCGTTGTACGCCGTTGTCATCGATCTCATAGCGCACCGTGACCTGTGCTTTGCCATCGGGTCGCAGGTAGTCGAGAACTCGCAGCTTTCGAACCTCCGAGAGCCGAGCACAGAGTTGGTGAGCGAGCTGGATCGGCAGCGGCATCAACTCGGGCGACTCGGTGCAGGCGTAGCCGAACATCATTCCTTGATCTCCGGCGCCCTGGGCATCCAACTTGTCGTCCTCAGACAGCCCGTGCTGCACTTCATACGCCGTATCCACGCCCTGTGCGATGTCGGGCGACTGCTCGTCGAGCGAGATCAGCACCCCGCACGTGTTGGCATCGAACCCGTAGGCCGCATCGTCGTAGCCGATCTCGCGAATCGTGCTACGTGCCACCTCGGCAACGTCGACGTGCGTGCTCGTCGTCACCTCACCGGCGATGACCACGAGACCGGTCGTAACGAGGGTCTCGCAGGCGACGCGGCCCATCGGGTCCTCCGCGAAGATCGCATCGAGGACGGCGTCGGAGACCTGGTCGGCGATCTTGTCGGGATGGCCTTCTGTGACCGATTCTGACGTGAAGAGAAACTCGTGCGCCATTTCGGCGCCGAAGGCTACTCGATCGTTAGCAGAGCTGCGAAGCGCTGCTCGTCCGAAGAACCTGTTCCATATGCCAGTATCGACCCGAGCGGCTCGAGGTTTTCGAGCAGGGCCGGGTCGATGGCGGCGCCGCCCTCGCCGCCGAGAAGGCCGCCGAGCGAGATGAGCTCGAGCGCCCCCTTCATGTCGACGTAGACGAAGCCGGCGGTCTCGTCGGGAAGTCCCGCGGCGTCACGAGCCGCATTGAAGCGCGGGTCGTCATTCATGTTGTCTGAGGAGCCGAAGTCCTCGATGCCGGCTAGAACCGTCGTCACAACGAGATGATCTTCGACGTCTGCGAAGAACACCGTCTGTCCGGTGATCGTCACCTTGAGCGCCTCTCTGCCGTCGATTTCGACGTCTTCGCTCGCAAGCGCGAGGTCGTCACCGGCCAACTCGGCGACTGCGAGCAATTTCGCGAGCAGCTCCATGCTCTCCGCAGAATCGTCGGGGCTGAGAACGACGGTGATCTCTGGAAACGGCACGCCGGGCCTCAGGTAGACGGCGTGCTCGTTGTCGAACAGGGGCAGGACATCGTCCTCGATCGTGAAGCCAAGGAGGGCCTCAGCCTGCGCGAGTTGCGTCTCGAGGCCCGGCTGCGATGCGATCGCGGCATCAATCAGTCGCGAGACCGATTCGCGAAGGTCGCGCAACGATACGTATCCGAGCGCCCCGGCAGGGGCCAGCTCGAGAATCTCGGCCTTCCCGGTGGCGGGAACGGCCAGCCCGGTCGTCTTGGTCAGCCCGACGAGTTGCACACCCTCTTCCTTGGCGAGCAAGGCGAGCCCACCGCCGTCGAACGATCCGAGGTCAGCGCCGCCCACAAGCGCTTGGAGCGACTCGAGCCCGGCCAGGTCGTCTGCCGCAATCTGGCTGCCGAGCTCACTTGTAACAGCCGGGCTGATCCACATCCGCGCCAGACTGTCACCGGGCAGCGCCGCCATGATCTCGCCGAATTGCGCGTCGTCTGCGAGGGAAGACTGCTCGGCACCAGCGAGCAAGGTGTCGATGGTGGCCTCGTCGTCGGCCAGCACGTACCAGTCGTCGACGACGCGCCAGGCTGGCGCGTCGGTCGGATTCTCGCTCTGACCGCGCGCGAGGAACTCATCGAGCTTCGCGGGATCACTCGGTTGAAGGAGAATCGCGAACGGAGGACTGTCCGCCGCCAGCTCCAGGATTGCGACCGTCACGTCCTGGCCCAGGATCGGTCGTACATCAGTATCGAAGTCGACACCGTCGCCGGCCATCGCCGTCAACGTCGAGTCGATGAGTCCTGCGGTCGACGGGAAACGCTCCGCGATCGCGCCAGCAAGCTTCCACTGTTCTGAGTCGAGATCCGTGTTCAGCGTGATCAGAATCGGCACGCCGGCGGGAAGTAGCTCCGCAGCTGCAGGCACCGATCCATCCCCCCCGCCGAGACCGGCCAGCGGATCGCCGCCGCCGGAGTCGCCGCCGCAGCCAACGGCAGCAAGAGCGAGCGCAGCGAGAATTCCGACTACAAGCCACCGGCGAAGCACTCGACGTTTAGCGGCTTGGATGGTTGGTGACCTCACGTCTTCCCCCTCGGTTCGGGAGGGCTTACTCCCTCGTCGGCCGGCGTGCCAGCAAGCTTGAGACTAGCTCCTCGATCCGGCCTCCCGACAGTACGGCGCACACCGCGTCCGTGATCGGGAGCTCGATGTCGAGCTGCTGGCCGAGCTCGCGAAGCACCGGAGCCGTCGATACCCCCTCCACCACCATGCCGATCTGCTCCTGCGCCTCGCTCGCCGTCGCACCCCGCGCGACGAGCTCCCCGGCACGACGGTTTCGACTGTGGCGGCTCCAGCACGTGACTACGAGATCGCCGATGCCGGCGAGGCCGGCAAACGTCTCCGGCCGCGCCCCGCACGCCGCGGCGAGGCGAGCCATCTCAGCGAGTCCGCGGCTCATCAGCGCCGCCTTGCCGTTGTCGCCGAGCTCGAGCCCGTCGACCGCTCCGGCGGCAAGTGCGATCACGTTCTTCGCCGCGGCACACAGCTCGACGCCAACGAGATCATCGTTGAGGTAGATGCGGAAGCGCGTGCTGTGCACAGCGTCCTGGATTCGCTCGGCGAGTGCTGCGTCGCTGCTCGCGACCACGGCGGCGGCGGGCAGGCCCGCAACGATCTCCTCTGCGTGGTTCGGCCCGCTGAGCACCGCGACCGGCCTCTCGCCGACGAGCTCGGACGGACGGCCGCCGCTGTTCGGATCAAGACCCTTCGTCAGGATCAGAGCCGGCGTGTTGCACGTGAGCTGGGCCGCGACACCCGCGAGCGCGCTGCTCGGAAGCGCGAGCACGAGAACGTCCGCGCTGTGAGCCTCCGCCGCGTCGAACTCCACGGCGACGAGGCCTGTCAACTCCGCGCTACGCAGGTAACGCGGGTTGCGCTCGGTCGCCCGGATCTCGGCGGCCTGCGCTGCGTCGCGGCAGGCGAGGGTCACGTCGTGGCTCTGCTCGACGAGAAGTGACGCGAAGGCCGTCCCCCAACTGCCTCCGCCTACGACGAGGAAGCGCATCGCTACCGCTGCCCAACGAAATCGATCACAACCGGCGTGCCCTCCAACTCGAACCGATCACGGATGCGGTTTTCGACCCAGTAGGCGTAGTCGCGAGTCACGAGACCGGCATCGTTCACGAACACGCGAAAGCGAGGCGGGCGTACCTCGACCTGTGTCCCGTACTTCAGCCGCAGGCGGCGCCCCTGCTTGCTGGGCCCGGGACGGCCTGACCGAAGTTCTTCGAGGAACTCGTTGAAGTCGGACGTCGTGACGCGAAACATGCGGCGCTTGAACAGCTCTTCGATCGCGTCGAGGAGCCGGCCTAGGCCGCGCCCCGTCTTGGCCGACACGGCGAGCAGCGATGGTCGTTGCCGGAGCTTCTCCTGCAGTCGCGCCCGCGCGTCTTCGATGCCGATCGTGCTCGCGTCCCACTTCGCGAGCACCAGCAGCGTCGAGCAGCCCGCGCGTCGGGCGATATCGGCAACGGTCAGGTCGTGGTCGACGATGCCTTCAGAGCTGTCGATCAGCACGAGCGCCACATCGGCGCGCTCCGCGGCGCGGCGCGTACGCAGCTCCGAGAAGTACTCGATGCCCTGGCGATGTCGCCGTTTTCGCCGCAGCCCGGCCGTGTCGACAAGCACCAGCGTCGTTCCGTCCCGTTCAAGCGTCGTGTCGATGGCGTCACGCGTCGTCCCGGGCACCTCGGAAACGATCACGCGCTCACGCCCGAGCAACGCGTTGAGCAGACTCGACTTGCCGACGTTGGGCCGGCCGAGAATCGTGACACGGATCGCATCGTGGCCCGGCTCGGGGCGCGTCCTTCCGGGGAGAGCACCCACGACGAGATCGAGGAGATCTCCGGTGCCGTTGCCGTGCAGGGCTGACACGGGCACGGGATCGCCGAGACCGAGGCTGTGAAAGTCGAGAGCGTCCATCTCGTGCCGGGCGTCGTCGATCTTGTTGGCGACGACGATCACAGGCCGCTTCGAGGTGCGAAGGATCTGCGCGATCTCCTCGTCACCGGGAGTGAGTCCGGCACGGGCGTCGACGACGAACAGCACGGCGTCGGCATCGTCGATCGCCGCGCGTGCCTGCACGCCGATCGCCTGCGTTATCGGCGAGTCGTCCGCGATGTCGACGCCGCCGGTGTCGACCAGCGTGAACCGCTTGTCTCGCCAGTCGCACACCACTTCCTTGCGATCGCGAGTGACCCCGGCCTGCTCGTGCACAACGGTCTCGCGTGTCGCCGAGAGCCGGTTGACGAGCGTCGACTTGCCAACGTTCGGAAACCCGACGACGGCAACTGTTCCGCCGAGTGGTGTGGTCATTCGAAACGAGACGGCACGTGGCCGCGACGGGGTGGGGTTCCGGGCGGACAGCCATGCTCGCGAACACCGCGCAAGAAGTCCCAGAGGCGAACAATCTCCTCCATGATCTCCGCCGAGGCGTGACGATATCCCTGCGAGTTGCGCGGGTACTCATCGAATCTCAGTGGCTCACCGAACGCGACTGCCACCGGCTGACGTCCTCCGAGGGTCCAGGTCTGGCTACCTTCGAGCGCCGCTGGAACGACCGGCACACCCTCGCTGATCGCGATCATCGCCGCGCCTGGTTTCGGCTCACCGGGAACACCCGACCGCTGCCGAGTTCCCTCGATGAACATGCCGAGCAGGTCGTTCTCCCGAACGACATTGCGCATTCGCCTCAAGGTCTCACGGTCTGATTCCCCGCGACGGATCGAGAGTGTTCCGTGCGAACGGATGAGCTGACCCAGACCCGGCTTGTCGTGAGCCTCGATCTTCGCGGCGAACACGATGCGGCGAGGACACGCGGTACCGAAACACGCCGGGTCGATCGCGTGAAAATGGTTCATGGCCAGTACCGCGCCACCGTGGCGGGGCACTCGCTCACGCCCGTAGACAGACAGCGGTGCAAGCCCGTGCGTCATGGCGCCGATCAGACCCTTCCCGACCGCCCAGTAGATCATCGGAACCACGGGGCGCCACGAGTCTCTAGTCGATGCGGTGGGGTCTGCCGTCATTCCCTGCCTGCCGATACAGCGTCGACGAGCCGCACCATCTGCTCGACAACCTCGTTCAGCTCCAGCACCGTCGTGTCGATCGTCGTCGCGTCCGGAGCGGGCCGCGACTGCTCCGCGTCTGCCTGATCCCGCCGACGGAGCTCGGTTGCGAGCGTGGCAGAATCGGACACCGGGCGCTCTGCTGTGCGACGTCTGGCTCGCTCTTCCTCATCGGCTATCAGGTAGATCTTGACCGCGGCGTCCGGGCAGACAACCGTTCCGATATCGCGCCCTTCGATAACGACGTTCCCGGTCGCCGCCGCCCGCCGCTGTCGCTCGCGAAGGAGCTCCCGGACCTCTGCGTGCGCCGCTACGCGCGAGACGTCCCGATCCACGCGACTCTGGCGCAGCGCAACGGTGACGTCTTCTCCGTCGACGAGAACGCGACCATGCTCAACGGTCCATTCGTGAGGTTTGCACGCCGCAACCAGTGCCAGGCCGTCGTCGAGATCGATCCGATCCCGAAGGGCGAGCCACGTCACGATTCGGTACATGGCGCCGGTATCGACGTAGGCGAAGCTCAGCCGCTCGGCGAGCATTCGTGCGCTCGTGCTCTTTCCGGCACCGGCAGGACCGTCGATCGCTATCACCATGGGCTGAGTATCGCTGCCAACCAAGTCGTGGGGGTCCCGGGTTGTCGCCGGGCTTGCGTCCGCGCGCTCAGATGCGCAGCGAGTCGAGAACGTCGAAGAAGCCGGGGTAGCTTACCGTTACCCAGTCGGCGCCCTCTACTTCGACGCCGCCTCGCGAAAGGAGACCGGCTAGCGCTCCGATCATCGCAATGCGGTGGTCCCCGGCCGACTCGACGCGACCGCCACGAGGCCGAGTCGGCACACCTCGAACGCTAAAGCCGTCGGGCCGTGGCTCGATCCGCACACCAACCGCCCGAAGCGCGTTGGTGACCGCTGTGATGCGATCGGACTCCTTCACGCGAAGTTCTTCGGCGCCCCAGACCGTGCTCTCGCCTCGAGCCACCGCGGCGACGAGAGCGAACAGCGGCAACTCGTCGATCAGCAACGGCACCTCGGACGCGCCGATTGCGGTGGCGGTCAGTTCAGACGAACTGACTTCGATGTCGGCGACTGGCTCGCCAGCGACGCTTCTACGGTTGAAGATGGACATCCGCGCGCCCATGCGCTCGAGCACACTCAGGAAGCCCGTCCGCGTTGGGTTGACTCCGACGCCATGGACGCGAACGCGCGAGCCCGACATCAGAACACCGGCAGCGAGTAGTGGGGCCGCGGACGAGAAATCGCCAGGAATCTCAAAGGCTAACGGCTGCAGAGATGTCGCGGGCCACACCGCGGCGCGCCCGGGCCCGAAGGCGACGCGCGCACCGGCGGCTGCGAGCATTCGCTCAGTGTGATCGCGCGTGGGTCGGGGTTCCCGGACCTCGGTCGGTCCATTCTGCGTGAGGAGGCCGGCCAGCAGCACGCTCGACTTCACCTGCGCACTCGCAACCGGCGGCTCGTAGGAGACCGCGCTCAACGCACCGCCCACTACGGTCACCGGTGCGCACCCGTCGGTCGAGGTGATCTGTGCGCCCATCAGTCGCAACGGCGCGACTACCCGTTCGACGGGACGCCGTGAGAGCGACTCGTCACCGATGAGGTCGAACGTTCCATCCTGGCCCGCGAGAACGCCGGCGATCAGGCGAAGCAACGTCCCGGCGTTGCCGCAATCGAGTTGGTCGGTCGACGGTTTGAGACCGCGCACTCCGACGCCCTCGACGATTGCGACCTCGCCGTCGATTCGAACCTCGACGCCCAACTGGCGCAACACGGAGGCAGTGCTCAGGGTGTCGGCGGAGCTACCGAAGCCACGAATCTCGGAGCGACCGTCCGCGAGCGCTCCGAGCAGCAGAGCTCGATGGGAGATGGACTTGTCGCCCGGAACGGCGACGTCGCCTTCGAGCCCCTGAGCGGGCTCGACGAACACGGCGGTGTCAGTCTTCTTCGACATCCGCAACGACGGGCACAGCGAGCGCCTGGTACCCCTGTTCGGCAAGCAGCGCGACAGCGCGCTCGACATCGGCTTCGCCGACGAGGAGCTCGAGCGTTCCGCCTCGCTCCGGCGAAAGGTGGTGCACCTCGAAGTCTTCAATGTTGATCGCCTCGGCCGCGAAGGCCTGGGTGATGGCAGCGAACACGCCCGGCCTATCCGGCACGTGAACCTCGAGGCGATAGATCGCACCGGCGTCCGGATACGCCTCGGCGAGCAACCGCTTTCGGTGGCCCGACGCATCGCCAATCCAGCGTCCGAGGAACTCGGCGTCGCGTCGGGACAAGGCGCTTTCGAGCTCTTCGAGTCCACGACGATGCTCAGCGAGCACCTCCGACAGCACGGACGCGTTGTCGAGAAAGATATCGACCCAGATTCGCGGATTCGCGCCGGCCACCCGAGTCATGTCGCGCAGAGACCCGCCCGCCGCTGCCAGCGGTTCGTGACCGTCGATGCGAGCCGAGCCGGCCTGGTTCAAGAGCACGTTCGCGAGGGCGTGCGGGAGGTGGCTGGTCAGCGCAACAAGTCGATCGTGGGCGTGTGGCGCGATCGCTACCGGAACCGCACCGAGAGAGGCGACGAAGGCGTGGACGCGCTTGTAGCGCTCCGGACGAGTCTCCGCGACAGGCGTGAGAAACCAGGTCGCGCCCTGAAACAGCTCGCCCGTCGCATGCTCGGCGCCGCGCGCCTCTGAGCCGGCCATTGGGTGACCGCCGACGAACCGCTCGGGCTCACGCACCGACTCACAGATGGCGCCCTTTGTCGAGCCGACATCGGTGACGATGCAGTCTGCTGGGGTCGCAAGGAGCGTCTCGGCGACCTGAGCGCCGAGTTCGGCGACGGGTGCGGCGACGAGAGCCACGTCGGCTCCAGCGACGGCCTCGCCAAGCGTCGCCGCAGGACGCGAGATCGCGCCACGTTCGTGCGCCATTGTGAGAGCATTCGCGTCCGGATCCCAACCGGTGACGAGAGTGGCAGCGCCGCGCTGCGCGGCCAGGCCGACGGACGCCCCGATGAGGCCCGTACCGATGACGGCGAGGTGCTCGATGCGAGCCAAGTCAGGCAGCGTTGCCCACGCGACCGTTCGGCTGTCGCATGAGCTCGGCAACGCGAAACGCGAGGTCGAGCGATTGGCGGGCGTTGAGGCGCGGATCGCAGAGCGTCATGTAGCGCAGGTTCAGCTCGTCCTCCCGTACCGCCTCGGAGCCCCCGATGCACTCGGTCACGTCTTCACCCGTGAATTCAAGATGCACGCCGCCCGGCCAGACGCTCTGGTCATGACACGCGGCGAAGAACGTCTCGATCTCGGCGAGGATGGCGTCGAAACTGCGCGTCTTCAGCCCACTCTCGCTCTTGAAGATGTTGCCGTGCATCGGATCGCACGCCCAGACGACTGGATGGCTCCCGTCTTTGGCGGCGGCTAGAAGTGGCGGTAGCTTGTCTCCGGCATGGTCAACGCCCATCCTCGCGATCAGCGTGAGGCGTCCCGGGATCTGCTCCGGGTTGAGCAGCTCGCAAAGTGCCAGCACATCCTCGGACGTGGCGGTGGGACCGATCTTGCAGCCGATGGGGTTCTCGATCCCGCGGAAAAACTCGACGTGCGCGCCAAGCGATTCGCGCGTGCGCTCGCCGATCCACAGCATGTGCGCCGAACACGCGTACCAGTCGTGGCTCAGCGAGTCGCGGCGGGCGAGACCCTCCTCGTAATCGAGAACGAGTCCTTCGTGACTCGTCCACACGTCGACCTGGTGTAGGCGCTGCTCGGACTCCAGATCGATGCCGCACGCGGCCATGAACCGCAACGCGCGCTCGATCTCGACGGCCAGGGCCTCGTAGCGCTGTCCTTCGGGCGAGCTCGCAACGAACTCCTGATTCCACTCGTGCACGCGCGTGATGTCTGCGAAGCCGCCCTTGGTGAAGGCGCGCAGCAGGTTCAAGGTCGCGGCCGACTGATGGTAGGCGCGCACCATGCGCGACGGATCGGGCGTGCGGGCTTCAACCGTCGGCGTGTCGTCGTTGATGAGGTGGCCGAAGAACGAGGGTAGCTCGAGCTCACCGACCGTTTCGGTCGCCGCGGAACGCGGCTTGGCGAACTGGCCTGCGATGCGGCCGACCTTCACGACCGGCAGTGTCCCGCCGTAGGTGAGGACCGCAGCCATCTGCAGCAGGATCCGCAGCTTCTCTCGAATGTTCACCGCGTTGAACTCGTGGAACGACTCGACACAGTCTCCGGCGTGGAGCAGGAACGCACGGCCCTCGGCCACCTCGCCGAGCGCCGACTGCAGCTTGCGGGCCTCACCGGCGAAGACGAGCGGTGGCAAGGCACGCAGTTCCGCCCGCGCAGCCTCAGCGCGGCGCTCGTCAGGCCACGCTGGTTGATGGCCTGCAGCGAACGCTCGCCACGACGTCGGGCTCCAGGTGGACGGGGTCACGGACACAGCGGTTCCAGTGTAGTTGCCATAATCCGCGTCCGAACATGCGCATCCTGTCTGGTATCCAACCCACCGGCGACAAGCATCTTGGTAACTACTTCGGCGCGATCATGCGTTGGGCTGAGCAGCAGGACGAAGCCGAATGCTTCTACACGATCGTCGACCTGCATGCGCTGACCTTCCCGCAGGAGCCGGCCGAACTGCGTCGTTCGACCCTCGACCTTGCGGCGTTGCTCGTCGCGTCCGGGATCGACCCCGATCGATCAGCGCTGTTCGTGCAGAGTCATGTTCCCGAGCACCCGCGACTCGCGTGGATTCTCGAGTGCATGACGCCGTACGGTGATCTGCGCCGCATGCCCCAGTACCGCGAGAAGTCGGAACGGCAGGCGTCCTTCGGCGTAGGCCTCTTGACCTATCCGGTGCTGCAAGCCGCTGACATCCTCCTGTACCAGCCAGACACGGTTCCAGTCGGCGAGGACCAGCGTCAGCATCTCGAGCTCGCACGTGACGTTGCCCAACGCTTTAATAACCGCTACGGCGAGACCTTCACCGTGCCCGTAGCGACGGTTCCGCAGACCGCGGCGAAGGTGATGGATCTTCAGGACCCGTCGAGTCGCATGTCGACCTCGGCTGACTCCGATGCGGGCGTGATCCGACTGCTCGACCCGCCGGACGCGCTCCGCAAGAAGATCCGGTCGGCGGTGACCGACTCTGGCCGGGAGGTAGTCCGTTCGCCCGACAAGGCTGGGGTCTCGAACCTCATCGAGCTGTTCTCGGCCGCGACGGGCGAGCCCGAGTCGGAGATCGAGAGCCGGTATGCGGATACCGGATACGGACCGTTCAAGGCCGACCTCGCCGAGGCCGTCGTGGAGCTCGTCACCCCGATTCAGACTCGGTTCGCGGAGCTGCGGGCCGACGAGACGGAGCTCGGTGAGATCCTCGCAAAGGGAGCCATGAAGGCGCACGCCGTGGCCGCGCAAACGCTCGCACGGGCACACGAGAACCTCGGTCTCGTCGCGCCTACACAGCCGTGATACGCCGAAGCTGAGCGAGCTCAGCGGGCGTCAAATCGCGCCAGGCCCCGGGCGCGAGCCCTCGAACGCTCAAGCTTGCATACCGTGCTCGTTCCAGGGCGACGACCGGATGCCCGACGGCTGCGAGCATCCGCTTGACCTGGTGTTTTCTACCCTCGTGCACAACGAGCTCGACGACTGATTCGCGCGCTCCGCGCCGTGCGACTCGAGCCCGAGCCGGCGCTGTCAATCCGTCGTCGAGCTCAACGCCCTCTTCGAGTTGGCTCAGCGCACTCGCGCACGGACTGCCCCGCACGGTCGCCAGATATGTCTTCTCGACGCCGTAACGCGGATGAGCAAGCCGGTTGGCAAGCGCTCCGTCGTTGGTCAGAAGGAGGGCCCCGGTCGTGTCGGCATCCAGTCGCCCGACCGGGAACAGCCGCTCGGGGCGGTCTACGAGCTCGACAACCGTTGGTCGCCGCTGCGGGTCGCTCGCCGTCGTGATCGTTCCCGGCGGTTTGTTCAGGAGAACGTAGGCGTAGGGCTCGAGCTGGAGCACGACGCCATCGAGCGCGACCTCGTCCCCCTCCGCCGTGTTGGATCCAAGCTCTGCGCGCAGGCCGTTGACGGTCACCCGCCCGGCTTCGATCAGGCTATCGGCGCCGCGGCGTGACGCGACGCCAGAGCGTGCGAGGAATGTGTTCAGCCGCACGGCGTCGTCGTGAAACGACGGAGGAGCGAGCCGAAGACATGTGGGCCGGGCTCAGGCAAGGTCACGGTGAGACGTGCCTAACCGGTGTTCAGGCGCCTCGAAGCCCAGCGACCGTTTCCAGACGGTCGCGGAGCTCTTCGGGGCCGTCCGCGATCTCGTCAAGCCGTGGGAGCTCCGAGAGACTCGTAAGGCCAAATACGCGCTCGAAGAGGGACGACGTCCGATAGCGAACGGCTCCGCCCTCCTCCGACCGACCGGCCTCCTCGACGAGGCCGCGCTCGAGCAGTCCAGCGACGATCGAGTCGGACACGACCCCGCGGAGGCGCGTGATCTCGGGACGACTGACGGGTCCGAGGTACGCGATGATCGCGAGCGACTCGAGTGCGGCCGGCGATAGTCCGCGCTGAACCGGGCGCTCAAAAAGCCGAGCGCAGGCGTCGGCGGTCTCGCGGGACGCGCGCAGCGCGTAGCCCCCTGCTACCTGTTCCAGCACGATGCCGCTTCGCCCTTCACGGAGACGACTGCTCGCGAGACGCAGGCCGGCCTCGACGCGCTCGAGTGGCTCCTCGGTGGCATCGGCGATCTCCTCGGCTGACAGTGGACGCGCGGTGACGACGAGCAAGCCCTCGATCACGCGAGCGACGCGATCGAGTGGATTGTCGACTGCGAACAGCTGTGTCGGTTCCTTCATCGTTGTCCTCCCCACACCACGATTGGATCGAGATGAGCCGGTTGTCCGATCCTCGCTTCACCTGAGCGACCGAGCTCGAGTAACGCTACGAAGGCCACTGCTTGTTCGATTCGTGAGAGCCCCCCGACTTCCTCGTCGAAAACGAAGCGCCGTCGTCGGCCGAGAAGCTGCCGAAAACGCTCGAGGAATCGCTCGATCGGCGGCAGCGTCAACGCAAGGTGCGCGAGCGACACGGCTGGTGGATCGGCCGCGAGCTGTCGCAACGCGTCGACGAGCACGGCCGGCTCCTGCGGAGCGAACCGGCGGGGCGCAGCGGGCGCGAGCGGGGCAGGGCCGACCCGGAAAAAGCGGGTCGACTCCTCTTCCAGGCGGTCGCGCAGCCAATCCGCACCGCGCTTGATTCTGCGGTAGTCGGCAAGCCGCGCCGCCAGCTCTTCGGCGGCCTCGTGTGGATCGAGCTCGTCGAGAGCGATCTCTGGGTTGTCCGGAAACAGCTCGCGAGCCTTCAGCTCGAGCAGTGCGGCGACCAGCACGAGGAACTCGCCGCCCGCTTCTAGGTCGAGCACGTACGAGTCCAAGCCGTCTTCAGCCGGACGGGCGTAGCGGGCAAGAAAGGTCGCGACGATCTCGAAGATCTGCACGTCTGCGAGCTCGAGCTCCTCCTTGAGGACAAGCGTGAGCAAGAGGTCGAATG
>JAUVPB010000296.1 GCA_030598925.1 Actinomycetes bacterium | reverse complement strand
GGTGACCGTACCGGAGCAAGTCAACGACGGCATTCGCGACGCGATTCAGGCAGAGGTGCTGCCCGTTGCGCGTCACATAGCCGAGATCCGGGGGCTCTCCACCCAGGTGATCAAGCGCATCGAGCGCGCGCAGTCCGCGATCGAAGCCGAGCGCGAAGCACGCATCGACGATCTCGACGTCGTCGTCGATCTGCTGGTCTCGAACTGGCAGGGTCTCGACGCCCGGCTGTCACGCATCGAGGCTCGCCTCGCCGACACCGCACCGGGTGGCGCTGAGGCCGACCCGGAGCTCGACACGGCCGAGCCGGAAGACGTGATCGAGGAGTCCGAGATCGAAGAGTCCTTCCCCGGCGACAACGGCGAGACACCCTTGAGCGCCGTCTCAGAGCCTCCGTCGCCAAAGAGCTCAGCCGTCGGCTAGGCGACGCTGGCCGGCTCGGCTCGTCTGCGAAGACGAGCCCGCCGGGCGTGCGGCAGACGTAACACGAAGCTCGACCCCTTGCCGCGCTCGGACTCGAGGCTGAGAGTGCCACCGAGAGCGTGCGCAAGCTCGTGTGCAATCGCGAGACCAAGACCGGTGCCGCTGCCGCCGTTCATCGAGAAGAACGGCCGGAACACATCGCCTCGCAGCTCGGCTGAGATCCCCGGCCCGGAGTCGACTACGGTCACGGTCATCGCGCTTCGCTCCCTCGATAGTTGCAGGAGCACATGTCCGCCGTCAGGTGTCCACTGCAACGCGTTCGCGACGAGGTTCGCCACGATCTGCAGCAGCCGGTCGCCGTCCGTCCTGACCACGGCATCCTGCTCGACAAGGTACTCGAACTTGATCTGACGTCGCCTCGCCTCCTCCGTGAACGATGCGTGTGCCTGTTCAACGAGTCGCGACAGCTCGACTTCTTCGGTCCGAAGCGAGAAGCGGTCTGCCTCGAGTTTCGCGAGGTCGAGCACGTCGCCGACCAGTCGTGAGAGTCGTTCAGCCTCGGCGCCAACCACATCGAGCGACGCAGACCGAGCATCGGCACCGTCGACGAGTCCCTCGCGTAGGGCATCCACATGGCCCCGGATCGCGGTCAGCGGCGTGCGCAGCTCGTGTGAAACCGTCATGAGGAAGTTCCGCTCACGCTGCTCGGACTCGGCCAGACGCTCGGTCATCTCCCTGAAGCTCGAGGCGAGCTCGCCGATCTCGTTGTCGGAATGCGCCTCCGGCAACTCGACGTCGTAGTTGCGACCCGCCACCTCTTTCGCGGCTCGCGACAGCTTCAGGACGGGCTTCGTGACCCGGCGCGAGAGCCACCAGCCGAGGATTCCGGCCGCGAGCAGCCCTCCGAGCAGTGCGAGCGACGTCCGCTTGAGCAGGCCGAGAAAACGCGCACTGAGTTGCGCTCGGGGCTTGGCAACGACCAGCGCGCCGAAGGTTTCCCCGTCAAGTCTCAGGGGGTGCGCAACGGCGAGGAACGTCCGGCTCGCGTCGGGCTCTACGAACTCAAAGGTCTGCTTCCTGCCGGACTCGAGAACGGCCCAATCGATCAGCGTCGCGTCGAGCGATCGTAACCCGGAGAGCTGCCCCGGGAAGATCGGAACACCGACGTAGTACAGGCGTGCACCCATCGCACGCTCGAGCCGCGGGCCCGCGAAGCTCGGGGCGCTTTGACCCTGCTCGATGATCTGTCGAGCCTGCTCCGCGTATAGCTGGGCGAGCCCACCGGCCTGGCGCCGCAGCTCGTTCAGCGTTCGTTCCTTCGTGTAGTCCTGAAACAGCCGCGTCGCAACGACGGCAGTCACGATCGCGGCCACGAGAACAGCCACGAGGAAGAGAGCTGGCAGCCGAAACCGAAGAGACCGCACGTCAGCCTGCCTCGCGGATGGTGGGCGCGCGAGTACTGGAAACGGTCGCGCCGGGCGCCTGGAACATCATGGCGTACACGACACTATGGCAGCTCAGCCGGCGCGTCGAGAACGCGGCGGCCCTTCAGACCTGGGCGGCCTTGGTTTCCGAGCCGACCTTGTAGCCGACTCCCCACACCGTGACGATCGGGCAACTGTCGCCGAGCTTGCGACGAAGCTGGCGGACGTGCACGTCGACGGTGCGTGTGTCACCCGCGAACGTGTAGCCCCAGACGCGCTCCAGGAGCTGGTCACGCGTGAGGACGAGGCCACGATGGTCTAGCAGCTCCCAGAGCAGATCGAACTCCTTCGGCGCGAGTTGCACCTCGTCACCCGCAACCGTGACTTCGTGACGACCGTGGTCGATATGCAGGTCGCCGTGCGCGAGCGTTGCCGAATCGAGGTCGCGTTGCGCGGGAACTGTCCGGCGAAGGATCGACTTGACCCGCGCGACCAGCTCGCGCGGATTAAACGGCTTCGTCAGATAGTCGTCGGCCCCAACCTCGAGACCGATGATCTTGTCGACGTCGTCGTCACGCGCCGTCAGCATCAGGATCGGAACGTCCGAGCCCTGCCTCAGCTGGCGACATACGTCGATCCCGTCGGCGTCCGGCAGGTTGAGATCGAGGAGCACGATCGCCGGGTTGTCACTGTCTGCGCGAGCGAGTGCCTCTTCTCCGGTCTGAGCAACCGACACGCCAAAACCAGCTTTCTTGAGATACATCGCGACGAACGAAGCGATGTTCGACTCATCCTCGACAATGAGAACGCGCTGGCCGTTCGGTTGGTCGGACATGGGATGCCTCCGCTCGAAGCCGCTACTCATGGAAAATCGGCAGTCCGGCGTCAGAACTGTAGACCCTATGGACACGGCGCACGCGTTACCCGACCCCCGCCGGTTGCGTCTCATCGGCCGTGACCGCGCCATCATCGGTTACCGGAGTCGGCTCCGAACCCTCGGCGACCGTCGGCCGCTGACGGTCCGAGGGTGCTTCCGAGATCGCCGTGCGCAACGTCGTCTCGGTACGCGTCGGGTCGGTGTCCTCGTCGTTCTTGTCAGAGTCGCGACCGAACTCAAAGCGAGTCCAACGCCGCGGCCACTGGTTGTAGATCTCACCGCCGACGGAGATAAGCCCGG
>JAUVPB010000104.1 GCA_030598925.1 Actinomycetes bacterium | reverse complement strand
CTGCGCCCGACAAGCGAGCCGCCAGCCGTCGCCGATCTCCGCGTCGCTATAGGCGCGAAGGTCGAGCTCTGTTGGCGGCACCTGACCGCTCAGAACCCGGACGCGGCACTTCTTGCACGTCCCGTGTCCCCCACACGTCGAATCGACCGCCACGCCGTTCCAGGAGGCGGCGTCGAACACGGTAACGCCGGCCGGAACCCGCACCGAGGTGCCCGACGGCTCGAACCGGAGCGCAAGACGGGCGTTGCGCTCCGTCAAGCCACCCTCCGTGTCCATGTCCAACGTTGAGCTCACGATGCGGCCGCCTGCGCCTCCCGATGCGCGGCAATCCAGTTGGTGGCCCATTCGTCGCGGCCCAGCAGAAGATCTGCAGCGCGGCAGCCCTCGACGACCTCGGCCCTCCGTGCGTCCATGATCGCGCTGGTCAGACCAGCGTGCGACGCAACGGCGAGGAACGCAGCGTTGAGAGCGTGGCGCCCCGGCAGGCCGAAAGAGACGTTGGAGCCGCCCAGGGTCATGTTGAGGTCGAACTGTTCTCTAATGCTGCTGATGGTCTCAAGCGTGATGAGAACAGCCTGGGGATCCGCGCCGACCGTCATCGCAAGCGGGTCGATCACCATGTCTTCGATCGGGATCTCGTACTCGCCGCACACGATGTCGACGAGCCGCTCACAGATCTCGACCCGCTCGGCAGCCGTCTCGGGAATGCCGGTCTCGTCATTGGTCAGGCAGATGATCGCTGCCCCGTGCTCCTTGACCATCGGCAGCACTTGCTCGAGTCGCTCGCGCTCGCACGTGACAGAGTTCACAAGCGCCTTGCCCTCGTAGACGCTCAGTCCAGCTTCGAGCGCCTCGACGATCGACGAGTCGATGCAGATCGGGAGGTCGGTGTGCTCCTGAATCAACTGAATCGCGTCGGCCAGCAGCTTGGCCTCGTCCGCGAGTGGCACGCCCATGTTCACGTCGAGCATGTGCGCTCCCAACGCCACCTGCTCCTCGACGTCGATTACGACCTGCGATAGATCGCCGGCCCGAAGGGCCTCACCGAACGCCTCGCGTCCGGTCGGGTTGATCCGTTCGCCAATGATGCAGAAGGGCTGATCGGGGCCGATCACGACCTCCCTAGACTGCGAGCGGACTACGGTATGCATCGGCGTATCTCTCCTCTCTGGTGGGGATTCGAAGGTCTTCGCATAGACGCGACAGAGCCCCGTCGTGGCGGAAGTCGGTGAGGTGGAGCCCGCGAACTCCGGGCAGTGCGAGAGCCTCTCGCGCCTGCTCGAGCGCAAGCGCGTAGGCGGCCTCCGATTCGTCCTGGGCAGCTTCGATGCGCGCGATCGTCTCGGGCGGCACGATCACGCCCGGAACCCGGTCGTGAACGAACTTGAGACCTCGCGTTCCGCGAAGCAGCACGATCGTTGGCAGGATCGCTGCCTGCTGGCAAAGTCCCGCCCGATCGAGGGCGGACACAAATGCCTCGAGACGCTCGGGCAGGAAGCAGATCTGCAGCTGGAGGAACCGTGCGCCGGCCCCGATCTTCAGAGCAGCTCGTTCGGCCCGGTACTCGAGCGGAGGCGCACCCGGATTCTCCACGGCTCCCACGAGCAAGTCCAGAGGCCTCCCGGTCGAGCGGCCGGACAGATAGCGACCGCGGGATAGACCGTCCACCACCGAGACCAACTGAGGGCCGTCGAGGTCAAAAACCCGACACGCCTGCGGCTCGTCGCCTGCGGTTACATCGTCGCCCGTGAGGCAGCAGACGTTTTCCACACCATGCAGCGCGGCTCCAACGACATCGGCCTGACACGCCAAACGGTTCTTGTCGCGGCAAACGACCTGAAGTACCGGCTCTGCTCCCATCTGAGCGATCGCGATCGCGATCGCCACGTTCGAAGCGTGTGCTCGTGCGGTGGGATTGTCCGTCGCATTGATGGCATCCACCCACTCCGCCATCTCGACCGTCTTCTCGCTGAAGTCGTCGAGGTCACCGGCGTCCATCGTTCGCGCCTCTCCAGTGAGTACGAGTCGATCTCCCGCTTCGATGAGGGAGCGGAGCCGGCTCATGTTGCCTCCGGGCCCGGCCGAGCACGCTCGGTCTGCCAGCCGGCGGGGAGTTCACGATTACGTCCGCTGAAGAGGTTCGCCCACGCCGACGTTCCGTGGAGGCTGTTGTCGACAGGCGCTCGCAGGTGACCGAAGTGGGCTCGCCAGGAGCTGGGCAGCGGCCATGCCCGTGCTCGATGCTCGGCCTTGAGCCACACGCAGCGCATGTCGGGCTTCACCTCGCATGCGCCGTCCTCGCGAACGCCTCCGCACGGTCCATTGCGAAGGGTCTTGGGACAGTTCATCGGACAGGTCATCCCCGTCTCGTGCAGAACGCACTGCCCGCACATCTGACAGCCGAACATTGGCTTCTTGACCACATGCTCGAGCGTTGCGATGACCTTCATCAGACGTCCAGCTCAGGCAGGCGTAAGAGCACGACGTTCCTCTAGCAACTGCTTAGCGCGTCTCGTCGCCTCGGCGGCATCCGGCGCGTATCCGTCGGCTCCGACGACGTCGGCGTACTCCTGGGTCACGGGCGCGCCGCCAACCAGCACGATGACGTCGTCACGCATGCCGGCTTTCTGCAGCGCCTCGATGTTGACCTTGAACATCGGCATGGTGGTCGTGAGAAATGCCGAGAACCCGACGACGTCCGGCTTGTGCTCTTGGATCGCCTCGACGAACGTCTCCGGGGCGACCTGGACGCCGAGGTCGATCACCTTGAAGCCGGCACCCTCGAGCATGATGTCGACGAGGTTCTTGCCGATGTCGTGAACGTCGCCCTTGACCGTCCCCATGAGGAACGTCCCGATGGTGTCCGAGCCAGTGTCGGCCAGCAGCGGCCGGACGATCTCGAGGGCGCCCGCCATTGCCCGACCTGCGATCAGCATCTCAGGAACGAAGAAGTCGCCGCGCTCGAACCGTGCCCCGACCTCCTCGAGCGCAGGGATCAACGCTTCGAACAACATCGTCGTAGGCTCTATCCCGTCCACGAGGCCTTGCTCGGTGAGATCGACAACCTCTGGCCTGTTACCGGCCAGCGTCTGGTCGTATAGCTGCTGCAAGATCTGGTCAGCGTCCATTGGCTGATGGCTCCTCCGCGTAGTGACACAACTGGATGTGGTCCGACAGGGCTTCGGCTGTCTCGACAACTCGTTGGGAAAGCTCGGCCAAACGCGCTCGCGATGTTCGCACGGTCGGCGCGGAGACCGAGATGGCGGCGAGCACGTTCTCTCTCGCGCCGCGGACGGGGGCAGCCGTGCTGCACAGACCCTTCTCGAGCTCCTCCCAGGTCCTCGCGTAGCCGGTCGCGCGCACGTCTTCCAAGTCGGAGAGCAGCTCATCCATGCTCGTCAACGTCCTCGGGCCGAGTTTGGCGAGCCGACCGAACGGCGGCTGAGCCGCGCCAAAGGCCATGAACACCTTGCCCAGCGACGAGGCGTGAATGGGGATCCGGCTACCGGCCCAGTTGCCAGCTCCGAGCGGGTGTGTGCTGTCGACCTGAGCAAGACGCGTGACGCCGGACGGTGTCGGAATGGCGATGTTCGCCGTCTCGCCGGTCGCCTCGCCAAGCTCCTCGAGAAACGGGCGAGCGATAGCCGCGAGGTCACCGACGCTCGCATCGCGGCGCGCGTACTCGACGAGAACTGGCCCGGGCCTGAACCCGCCGCCAGGCTGGCGCTGGGCGAGGCCGTTTCGCTCCAGAGCCCGTAGTACGCGGGCGGCCGTCGACTTCGGCAGCTTCGATTCGTGCATCACGCCCGAAAGCGTCATCACCTCGTCGGTCTCAATTAGCTGCACGAGTACCCGCGCCGCGCGATCCACAGCCTGCGCTCCGGTTTCAGCTTTTGCCATTGGTGCCATATTATGGGACAATAGTACCCATGTTGTCAACCATGACCGTAAGATCAGCCCGTGAATGAAGCCGGATGAGTACCATATTATGGTACTTCATGCGAGTTCAACACACAGCAAGGCCATGCCCGACCGGTTGAGGTCACGACCCGCAGCGCCCTCCCACCGCGCCGCGGTAGGCTACGAGTGCATGGCCGACGGCCGCACCATCCAGTACCTGTCGCCTCCCGTGCACATCCGACCGAATGGCTTCTGCCGACAGGCCGGGCTAGATCGCAAAGGGCGAAAGGAGACCCACCCGTGAAAACGGCCGAGCGCACACGAATCGCGTTTGAGCGAGGCATACCCGATCGAGTGCCCGTCCATTGCTGGCTGGGACTCCCGCTGATCAAGCAGCTTCGCGAGCCCGACCAGAGCTTCCTCGATCTCTTCGAGGCATGGATCGACGACCCGATGGGCTCGATCGTTCAGATGCAGACGAACCTCGGACTCGATCCGATGATCACGACGTACAGCCAGCACATCGGCGAGCACGAGATCTGGCCTCGCATGCTGTTCCCACGCCCGTTCGAGACCGACACCTGGGTCGAGACGTTCGAGGTCAGCGCTCAGGGTGACGGCTGGCGTGAGCACACCCACACCATCAAGACACCCGACGGCGACCTCGACTACTCCTACCGCACCGAAGACGGCTTCGGCACCTCCTGCCATGACTTCCTTCTCAAGGGCGATGAGCCCGAGACCAAGCTGCCGGCGCTCCGACATTTCCCCCACGCCGACCTGTACGACATGACCGTGCTCAAGGGCATGGTCGACAAGGTTGGCGACGACGCCTGGTGGCTGCACCACGTGATCGGCCCCTGGGATATGGCGGCCGAGGTTCGCGGTCTCGTTGACCTCTCGACCGACATCTACGACCGACCCCAGTTCGTCCACGACCTGATGCGCGTCTGCACCGACTGGATCAAAGGCTTCTACAAGCGCCTCGGCGAGACCGGCATCCACTCGATCTCGATGAACGAGACCTGGGTCGGTGTCGGCATCGCACCGGATCACTTCCGTGAGTTCATGCAGCCATACGAGACCGAATGCATTCAGGCCGCCCACGACGCCGGCTACCTCGTCAGCTTCCACAACTGCGGCCGCGCCAAACTCATCCTCGAAGACATGGCCGACACGGGCCCCGACGCGATCGAAACACTGACCTCGTCCCGCTCGTCAGGCGACGTCGACCTTGCCGATGCCAAGCAGCGGATCGGCGACCGCGTCTGCCTCTTCGGTGGCTTCAACGAGCATCTTCTCCACGAGGCCGACGAGGCCGCCGTCCGAGAAGAGGTCAAGCGCTGTCTCGACGCCGCCATGGAAGGTGGCGGGTATGTGCTCCGCTCAACCGGCCAGCTGTTCGACGCGAAGCCGGGCCTGATCGAAGTGATGTGCGAAACGACTCGCGACCTCGGTCGCTACAACTAGCCCGACCCGGCTACGACGTGCGCGACCGTTCTCACGGAGCGGCTAGCCGTCCCCCGGATCGAACTCGACCATCGCATCCAGCAGCCATGCGGCCAGGTATGGCGCGAAAGATGGCCGCACGAACAGCCTGAAGGTCGGCGTGTCATCGGTCTGCCACAGGACGACCTGAGCCCGCGAGAAGAGCGTCTGCGCACACTGGCCAGGCCCGAAAGCCCGCGGATGGAGATCGAGCGCGCAGCCCGTCGCGAGCAGCTCCCGAGCCCGTTCACCGGCGAGCTCGAGCGCTACCCGGTTGGCGGTGACGTCAACGATGGAGTGATGCCGGCCCGCGAGGGCCTGACGCACGTGCTCCCCGATCTCGCGCTCGGATCCGGGCTCGCCGACGAGCAGCCACTCGTCGGGGCCGAGCCAGAGTGCCGCACGGTCGCTCTCGTCCGACACCCGGTTCGGGTCTCGAGGGAGCTCGATCCCTAACGCATCGTCCACGAGCGCGCGCGCCTGCTCGTCGCAGGCGTCGAGACGAAGATCGAGCTGCGCAAGAAACGGCAACGCCGTCAGTTCGACAACACCGGGCAGGCTCGCTCCCTCGAAGCGTCGTGCCCAGGCAGCGAGCGGAGCTCGCCGAGTCGGTGCGCCTGCGGGCCTACCCATCCCTACGCTCGTTCTCCGGGTCGTAGAAAACCGGGCTCGTGACCTCCGCCGCGATCGCACCGTCAACGAGGGGCGCATAGACGATCTCACCGTTCCGGTCGGAGCCCGACTCCAGAAGCGCGAGGGCGAACGTGCTCCCGAGCACCGCGCTCTCGTAGCTCGAGGTGACGTGCCCGACCATGCGCATGGGTACCGGCTGGTCGGGATCGAGCACGAGCTGAGCTCCCTCGGGCAGGCGCGCCGACGGATCTGTCGGACGCAGACCCACGAGCTGCTTGCGGTCAGGACGATTGGTGTCGGTCCGGCCCAGCGAGCGCTTGCCGACGAAGTGTTGCGGCTTCTTTCTCGAGACGATCCAGCCCATTCCAAGGTCCAGGGGTGTCACCGTGCCGTCGGTCTCCTGCCCGACGATCACGTACCCCTTCTCAGCACGCAGAGCATGCATCGACTCGGTCCCGTAGGGCACGATGCCGTCGGGTTGCCCGGCCTCCCAGAGCGCCTCCCAGAGACTGAGGCCGCTGAGCCCTTCAACGTTGATCTCGAAGGCCAGCTCGCCGGAGAAGCTGACGCGGCACACCCGAGCGGGGATGCCAGCGACAGCGCCGTCGCGAATTGCCATGAACGGGAAGCTGCCGTTGTCCAGCGGTATGCCGGTCGCACGCGCGAGAACATTGCGCGCCGCCGGGCCGGCGAGCGCCACAGTCGCCCACTGCTCGGTTACCGACGTGACGTACACCTCGAGTTCGGGCCACTCTGTCTGCAGCCACTCCTCGCACCAGTCCATGACGGCAGCGGCGCCCCCCGTCGTCGTCGTAGCGATGAAGCGCTCGTCGTCAACGCGCATGACGACGCCGTCGTCGAAGACCATTCCGTCGAGCGTGCACATCAGGCCGTAGCGGCAACTGCCGACGGCAAGCGTGTCGAACGCGTTCGTGTACATGCGGTTCAGAAACTCCACGACGTCGGGCCCGCGCAGCTCGATCTTCCCCAATGTCGAGGCATCGATCATTCCGACACTCGCGCGCACCGCCGCGCATTCGCGCAGGACAGCGGCATCGAGAGCCTCATCTCCACGCGGGTAGTACCAGGGCCGCTTCCACTGTCCGACGTCCTCGAAGACGGCTCCGTGCTCGACGTGCCACTCGTGGATCGGCGTGACCCTCACGGGGTCGTACATCTCACCGCGATTGCGCCCGGCCAGTGCCGCGAACGCGACGGGAACGGTCGGAGGTCGTGCGTTTTGGAGACCGACCTCCGAGAGAGGCGCGCCCAGGAGCTCAGCGGTCACCGCGGCGACGTTGACACCCGCCGTACGGCCCTGATCGGCGCCGGTGCCCGCAGACGTGTACCGCTTGACATGCTCGATCGACGTCAGGCCTGCACCCACCGCGCGTTTGATGTCGGCGGCGGTCGTGTCACGGTGGAGATCGACGTAGCAGCGCGAAAGATCCCCATCTGGCGGGGCGACGAAGAACACAGGCCTTGGCGCCTCAGCCAGCGGCTCGTCGACCTCGGGCGCCGGCTCCGGCGGCGCCGAGAAGCCGCGAGCAGCCGCCGCCCTCTCCCCCGCGCCGATACCTTCGAGGAGCGCCGAGCTGAGCGCGAAGGTGCAGTTGCAGGCGCCGGCAAGAGCCGTCCTGCGGGGAGGGACGTCGACGCTGAACCCGCCGCCAGTCGGCCGCGCCAGCACGCGTGCGCCGACGTGGCGCGCGAGCTGCGCTTGCGGATCCCACCCTCCCGACACGAGGAGCAGGTCGCACTCTTGACGCTCCAGATCAGGGGCCGTCGCACTCTCGCCGTCGAGCCGACCGACGTCGACCGCCTCGACGCTGGAACCGCCATGCGCGATCGCCACCGCGGAGCCTACGCGCACGTCGACTCCTGCAGCTTGTGCGCGTGCAACCAACTCTCCCTGAGGATCGTCACGCGTGTCGACGATGCAGGCGACACGACAACCCGCTTCGACGAGCTCGAGCGCGCCCGCGTACGCGCTGTCATTCGTCGTGAACACAACGGCCTGCTGCCCGCACAACACACCGTACCGGTTGAGGTACGCGCGGCCCGCGTTGGCCAGCATGACTCCCGGAAGATCGTTGCCACTGAACACGATCGGCCGCTCGAGCGCACCGGTGGCGAGCACGATCTCGCGCGCCTGGATCTGCCAGAGTCGACGCGCGATCCGATGCGCAGAGGCGGGATCGCCCGGCCGTTTTCGGGTCTCCAGGGCATAGACCGTGCCCCCGTCATAGAGCCCAGTCGCAACGGTTCGTGTTGCTACGGACGTCTCGGCGAACGATGCGAGCTCTCGGATCTTGTCGTCGAGCCAGGCTCGTGCCGCCGTGTCGGGCGCGGACGGGGGCACTCCGAGCAGGTGGCCACCCAACTCGGCCTCGTCCTCGAGCAGAATCGTTCGGGCTCCGGCACGCCCGGCCGCCCAGGCCGCGGCCGATCCAGCGGGCCCCCCTCCGATGACGAGCACGTCGCAGTGCGCGTGCAGCTTGTCGTACCGATCTGTGTCGGGCTCGTCCGAGAGCGAGCCGACCCCGGCAAGGCCGCGCGCGACGATTCCGGCGACGAGCTCAACCCGAGTCGCCTGCTGAAGCGGTTCGGAACGGGGGCCCTCCCCGAGCTGAACGTACGCGGAGGGCTCGTCGCGACCAGCTGAGAACACGCCGCGAGGGCGACCGTGGTAGACGCTGCGAGCGACGACGCGCTCGCCCTCCGCAAGAAGAGCAGACGCGAGCGTATCCCCTTCGAAGCCCGAGAAGCTTCGACCGTCAAACGTAAAAGAGAGGGCTCGCGACCGATCGACCCGCCCCCGTTCCGCTAGCCTCTTCACGAAGGCAGCTCCGGGCCGGCGGTGCCCATCGGGTACGAGCCGGCGATCTCGTGCGTCGAAGTGTCCCGAACCACGTTGAACCAGCGCCGGCAGCCGTGGACATGCACCCAGCGCTCCCGGAACTCGCCCATCGGGTTGCCTCGAACGAAGACGAATGTCCCCCACTCCTCATCAGAGGTCGCACCGGGATCGGACGGGAAGGAGATGTGGCTTTCCCCGCCATAGCGAAACTCGGTCTCGTCACGCTCGCCTCACCAAGGGCAGGGCACAACAAGCATCAGTGCGCGTCCCCGGCAGCGCCATGCTCGTCGATCAGTCGCCCGCTGGCAAAGCGCTCAAGCGAGAACGGCTCGTTCAGCGAGTCCGG
>JAUVPB010000315.1 GCA_030598925.1 Actinomycetes bacterium | reverse complement strand
GGGATAGAGCGCTCGAGGCGGCCGTCGAGACGGGTCTCGTCTGGCCGGGCGATCAGATCATCATCACGGCGGGCACCGCGCTCGATGTGCCGGGCACGACCAATCTCCTGAAGGTCGAAACCGTGTGATCAGGCAGGAGGTCGTGGGCGGTCTGTCGAATGACGCCGCCCATGTCTCCAACCGAGGCCTCAGCTCGCCGCCGGACGCCATCTGCTCAGCAGCGGGCGCGGTTGCGTCGTCGGCGCCGCCTCGGGCGCTGGCTCGCCGCCGTCTTGCTGATCGGCGTCGCGGTCGCCTACGTCCAACCCGTCAAGTCGTACCAGTCGGCGAGAAGCGAGGTTGCACGGAAGCACGCCGAGGTCGAGACGCTCGAGCACAAGCGCGAGAAGCTCAAGAAACAGGTCGAGCTCGCGGCAACGGACCTGTTTGTGGAGAGAGAGGCACGCACGCACGGTCTCGTCCGGCCGGGCGAGACGTTGTTCCTCGTGCAGGGGATCGAGAAATGGCAGCGAGCTGAGGAGCGGCGGGCCGAGGCCGACTGATCTGACGTCCTGCCGCGGGCTACGATGGCAGCGTGTCCGATCGGGATGTTGTTTCCTGGCAGCTGGGTCGACCGGCGAGAGCCTTCCGCGGCGTCGCGGTTCGATGCCCCCACGGCTTCCCGGCCGTCACCGAGCAGGAGCCCCACACAGATGATGGGACGCCGTTCCCGACCAGCTACTACCTCACCTGTCCGTGGCTCGTTTCGGCCGTGTCACGCGCGGAGGCGGCGGGCGGTGTCAGCGCATGGTCGGAGGAGGCCGCAACAGATCGAGAGCTGGGCGAGAGCCTACGAGCGGCGCAGGCCGAACAGCGCCGCGAGCGACCTGAGCTCGACGTCGGGATCGCGGGCACGGCTGAAGACGCGAACGTGAAATGCCTGCACGCTCACGTCGCATTCGCGCTCGCGAGACCCGGGTACATTCTGGGCGAGAGGATGCTGGCCGAGATCGAAGAGCCCTGGTGCGCCGACCGGCGCTGCGTGGACGCCGTCGCTGACGACACGTGATCGAAACTTCACGAATTCAGTGGGAAGATGCGCGCGCACGCCTCGACGGCGAGGCCGACCCCATGCGCCAGCAACAGCTGTTCGATCTGGTCGAGCTGCTTCTCGCTCAGCTGCGGCGTGACCTCGGCTCCGTGTTCAGCCTGAGCGAGCTAGACGCACGCTACACGGAAGCAGATCGATCGATCTCTCAGTTCGTCGCAGATGCGATTCCGAGCGAGCGCGCCCACGTCGGACCGGCCGATGCGACGCTCGTGCTCGACGCTGCGTTCGATCTCTACGCGCGTGGTGCTTACGACTATGAGCCGTAACGGCGTGGACGCCTCGCACCGTTACCGGTCCGCGTGGAGCCGAACCCTCTAGACTCCTCGGGCGTGGCCGACGAGCCGTTTGAACTCCCGCCCGCGCATGAGTGGGAAAAGGAACGTGACGCAGAGTCGAGCGCGTCGGCCGAGCGCCCCGTTCGGGAGCCGCGCCCGGCCCGTGCGCCTCGCTCTCGTCGGCGCCGCCTCAGACCGCTTCGTTGGCTGGTGTTGCTCGTATTGCTCGCCGCCGTGTTCGCCGCTGGTCTGTTCGTCGGCCGGGCTCTTGAAGAGACTCCCAAGCCGGGTGGCGAGTTCGTACGAGTGCGTACGCTGCAGCCGTCCACCGTGGGCCCGCAGACGACCGTTACCGTCACGGTTGAGGAGTAGGCGCTTGAGGCCGGCAGCTCGCGCTGCCGGGCCGTCGTCTACGTGCCGACTCCGAACAGCGTCTTCACCTGATCCCAGATCGAGGCGGTGAGGATGACGGCCGCGAAGAACAGGGCGACGATGACGATCCAGTAGCGGATTCGCGCCTTGCGTTGTTCCTCGAGGTGTTTCTCGCGGGCGACACGTCGAGCGCGCTCCCGGATGAATGCCTTGGCGACCGCGTCGGGATCGAGTGGCGGCTCGGTGCCCTCGGATGGAGGCTTGGTTGCGGCCTGCGCCATTGACAGTATTGTTGCCTTTTTGGTCGGCGCATCGCAAGCCCGCTTGTCTCCCGTGCGCACGTGAGTGAGCCGGAGACCCTCATTCGTACCGTGCTCGCGTCGGACAGACTCGTCCGCGTCGGGCACCGTGGCGCGGCCGCGCTCGCGCCTGAGAACACGCTCGATGCGCTCGGCGCGGCTCTCGAGGCCGGCGTCGACATGGTCGAGTTCGACGTCGTGCGTGGCCCCGGCGGAGCGCTCATGCTTGCCCACGACGTTGCGAGCGTCACCGGAGAGTCCCCAACGCTCGACGCTGCCCTAGGTTTTCTCGGTCGCGACGCCTCGCGTGGAGTCGCAGTCGACCTCGATCTCAAGGTTGAGGGTGTCGAGCGCGAGCTCGTCGAGGCGCTTCGTCGGTTCGAGTTCCTCGAGCGAACGAT
>JAUVPB010000259.1 GCA_030598925.1 Actinomycetes bacterium | reverse complement strand
GCGCTCGATGCGCTTGATCACCTGGGTGGAGAGCCCCCGGATCTCGGCTATGTGACGCGCAACGGGCAGCACCTCTGCCTGAATCGCGTCGCGAATGCCGTCGTTGACTTGCTCCGGTACGGTCACCTTCAGCTCGGCAGCAGTCTTGCTCAGCTCCTCGAGCTCCTCACGGGCTCTCGTCACGACTTCACTGAGATCGGCCTTGCTCGTTTCACCCGAGCGGAGCGACGTAAGGCGGGCCCGGGCGCGCTGGATCGCGTCAACTTCCACAGCGCCACTGTAGCGTTCAGATACGACGGATGCGGCGTTGCGATCTCGACTACGAACTCCCGGCCGAGCTGATCGCGCAGCGCCCGGTTTCGAGGCGCGACGCGAGTCGCTTGCTCGTCTACGACCGCAGGACAGGCAAGGTACGACACCGCCGCTTCTCGGACCTACCGACTGAGCTCGACGCGGCTGATTTGCTCGTACTCAACGACACTCGAGTGGTACCGGGCCGGCTCCGGCTCGAGCGAGCAACGGGAGGTGCGGTAGAGGTGCTACTCCTCGAGCGGCGTGGCCCGGAGCTGTGGGAGGGTCTCGCGCGTCCGTCGCGGCGGCTGCGGCCCGGCGAAACCCTCCGCCGGCCAGGCGTCGAACCCGTCGCTGGTTCCGGTGGAGAGCCTGGACCAGCGCGGGCCCGTGAGCAGCTCGAGCTCGTTGAGCAGCTAGGTGAAGGACGCTGGGTGGTGCGCGTACCAGCGGGGATGGACGGGGAAGTGCCGCTTCCGCCCTACATACACGAGTCCCTAGAGGATCCCGATCGCTACCAGACCGTCTTCGCCCGCGAATCCGGGTCTGCCGCCGCGCCGACGGCCGGGTTGCATCTGACGCCCGAGTTGCTCGAGCAGCTCGACCACGCATTCGTGACACTCCACGTCGGGCTCGATACCTTTCGCCCTGTCACGGCGGAAACGCTCAGCGAACATCGGATGCATGGCGAGCGGTACGACGTCCCGCGGGATGTCTGGGCCCGGCTGGGGCAGGCACGTCGCGTTGTTGCCGTCGGGACGACGAGCGTGCGAGCGCTGGAATCGGTGCTGGCGGCTGAAATGGAGGGCGGGGCTCCTCAACTCCATGGAAGGACAGAGCTGATGATCGCGCCCGGCTATCGCTTCAGAGTCGTCGATGCGCTCGTCACGAACTTCCACCTGCCCGAGAGCACATTGCTCGCGCTCGTCATGGCGTTCGCAGGAGTCGACGAGACGCGCCGGCTCTACCGCTTGGCGATCGCAGAGAGGTACCGTTTCTACTCCTTCGGCGACGCAATGCTGATTCTCTAGACGTTTGATCTCCGCGAACCGTCGGACCGACGCCCGTGATGGTGGGGGGCCAGCCGGCGGCGCCTACGATTACGACGTGACGAACGTGGCGCCATTCACGATCGACGCAGTCGACGGCGACGCTCGCGCGGGCGTGCTCACGACGGCGCACGGGTTGGTGAGGACGCCGTCGTTCATGCCCGTCGGCACGAAGGCGACCGTCAAGGCTCTTCATCCCGATCGTGTGAGGGCCGCGGGCGGCGAGATCGTCCTGGCGAACACGTACCACCTGCACTTCAGGCCTGGCGTGGATGTCGTCGAAGCTCTTGGCGGGCTTCACGGATTCATGGGCTGGGACGGTCCGATCCTCACCGATTCCGGCGGCTTCCAGGTGTTCTCGCTGAGGGACACGATCCTCGCCCTCGATGAGGGTGGCGTCTCGTTTCGCTCGGTGTACGACGGCGACCGCGCCGAGCTCACGCCCGAGCTCGTCGCCGATGCACAGCGTCGGCTTGGCTCAGATATCGCGATGTGTCTGGACGTCTGTCCGCCGTCCGACGCACCATCCGCCGAGGTGAAACGCGCCGTAGCGTTGACGTCATCCTGGGCCGCTCGTCAACGGGAGTGTGAGCGCGCCCCGGGCCAGCTGGTCTTCGGCATCGCCCAGGGTGGGATCGAGCGCGAGCTGCGAGCCCAATCGATCGAGGAGGTGGTCGCGCTCGATTTCGACGGCAACGCTCTCGGCGGGCTCAGCGTGGGGGAGGAGCGCGACGCCTTGTTCCAGACCGTCGCGTGGGCAGCGCCCCTTCTACCGGAGAACAAGCCCCGTTACTTCATGGGTATCGGCGATCCTGCGGGCATGCTCGAGGTGATCGAGCGCGGCATCGACATGTTTGACAGCGTGCTTCCGACTCGCCTCGGCCGGACCGGCACGGCACTGACGCGCGACGGCCGCTTGAACATTCGCAATGCCCGGTTCGCGCAGGATGGTCGTCCCCTGGACGAAGAGTGCTCGTGCGCTGCCTGCGAACGCTTCAGCCGTGCATATCTCCGTCATCTCGTTGTGCAGGACGAGACGCTTGGGCTTATGCTTCTTTCTGAACACAACGTGACGTTTCTACTCGACCTGACCGCGAGCGCACGCAGCGCGATCGAAAAAGGCGAGTTCGCTGCGCTCAAGGCAGCGACGCTCGCGCGTCTAAACGACGGGCAGACCGACCAGGAGGTACCCGCGTGGGCAACTCATTCTTCGTCATAATCCTCGTTCTTCTCGCTCTGATGTACTTCTTGATGATCCGGCCGCAGCGCGCGCGCCAGCGTCAGCAAGCCGAGACGCTCGCATCGGTCGAGCCGGGTGACGAGATCGTCACGGTCGGCGGCATTTACGCAGACGTGATCGAGGTCCACGACGAGAAGCTCGTCGTCGAGATCGCTGAGGACATTCACGTCGAGGTTGCCCGCAAGGCGATCGGCACGGTGGTCAAGGCCGGCGATCGAGACGCGGCCGGCGACGATCACGATGACGAAGTGGCGCGTACGACGAAGTACACGGGCACCAAGGACGCGGGCACCAAGGACGACAGCTCGAAGACCGAGACTCTGTCGACGAAGGAACTCGCCGAGCGCTCGCGCACCTAGATTCGAGCGCCCGCCGCGTGACCCAGGACGCGGCTGTCGTAGAGGCCAGGTAGTCGTGATGTTGGGCTTGTGTTGAGGTCGCTGGCGGCCGATACCTACTCGCGAAAACCTTCGGTACTCTCCTTAAAGCTTGCGCCGCAACCTCATCATCCTCGTCGTGATCGCAGCCGCCCTTGGCGGCGTTGTTGCGCTATCCCTCTCAAAGGGTCCGCAACCGCGGTTGGGCCTCGATCTGGCCGGTGGCATCGAGGTTGTGCTCCAGGGCGAACCTCGCCCGGGTGAAGAGATTCAAGACGAGGACCTCGACACCTCAGTCGAGGTCATCCGCGAACGAATCGACGGCTTGGGCATCGCCGAGCCTGAGATTCGCAAGCAGGGCGACAACCAGATTTCCGTAGCGCTGGCCGAAGTATTCGACTCGGCACGGGCGTCAGAGATCATCGGCTCGACTGCGCAGCTCGAGTTTTACGACCTCCAAGGTGACGCAGTTCCGCCATCCGTCGACGCGAACGGGTTCGTGGTGCCGACGTCGGACCTCTACTCGCTGATCTCAGGGCTCCAGGCCGACGCTGACGAGAAGGGCGCGAGCCAGTACTACGTCTTCGCTGCCGACCAGACGCTAATCGAAGGGCCTGCGCGCACCGAGGAGGCGGTCCTCGAGCGACTCGAGGGCGGTGTCCTGGCCCCCGGGGCGGAAGTCCTCAAGGTACCCGCCGATCGCATTGTTCT
>JAUVPB010000340.1 GCA_030598925.1 Actinomycetes bacterium | reverse complement strand
GGGGCGAGGAGAAGTGCCGGGACGGTGTCAACGTCCACCTCTCGTCCAAGTCCCGTCGCATCCCGTCGCAGGCGGTCGACGCGCGGTTCAAGAACTACAACCGCGCCGACCTCGTACAGGCCAGGCTCGACGGCTACGAGCTCGGCTGCGACGACGCGATGCTCGTCGCCGACGGGCGGGTCGCAACACCTGAGTCGAACATCCTGCACGGGGTGACGCGTGAGACCGTGGCCGAGCTGTGTGACCTCGAAGCCCTCACGTACGAGTCCCGTCGCGTGGAACCAGGCGAGCTCGAGACAGCCGACGAGGTCTTCGCCGCAACGACCGCCGGCGGCATCATGCCGATCATCGCACTCGACGGCAACCCGGTGGGGGGCGGAGCGGCCGGGCCAACGACACGTCGTCTCCAGGAGCTCTACTGGTCAAAGCGCGAGGAAGGCTGGCACGGAACCCGCGTCGCCGACCTCCTCGCGGCCGCGCCCGCCTAGAACGCGAGCGCTCCCCTCGTTACGCGAGCGCTTCCCTCGTAATCGCATCGCCTCGCGGCGTGCTCGTGATCTCCGGCAGCAGCGTGCGCTCCTGAAAGCTCCCCGCGGTCTCGGAACCGACCCAGTTCTCGTCCTCCATCAGCACACTGCCGCGCAGAACCGTCGAGACCACCTTGCCGGTCAGCTCGACGCCTTCCCAGTTGTTGTAGTCGACGACCATGTGGTGATCCTGCCACCGCGGCATCCACTTCTTGTCCGGGTCGAGAATCGCGATATCGGCGTCTGCACCCGGCTCGAGCCGCCCCTTGCGAGGGTAGAGACCCATGATCTTCGCTGGGTTCGTCGAGATCAGTTCCACGAAGCGGTTCTCGCTGATGCGCCCCTTCTTGACGCCCTCAGACCACAGCACCGGGACGCGCATCTCGACCGCTGACTGACCGCCCTGACTCATGTCTACCGTCGAGCCCATCTTCTCGTAGCGCACGTCGGCCTTGATCGCGAAGTGGTCGGAGCTCACGACCTGACAATGGTTGTTGGCGATCCCGTCCCAACAGCCGTCGACGTCCTCCTGCGACTTCAGCGACGGGATGTTGTTCCACAACAGCCCCCGGCGCTCGTCGTCGAACAGAATGTCCTGCGTGAAGCTGAGGTAGATGATCAACGTCTCGCCGTAGGTGGGCAGCCCCTTGGCACGAGCCTCAGCGAGCGCGCGGATGCCCGATCCAGCTGCCATGTGGAAGATGTAGAGCGGCGAGCCCGTTCGCTCGGCGAGCAGGAGGCAACGCCGAATCGCCGCCTCCTCGACGATCGGGCCACGCGTCTCGCTGACGTAGCCGCCGTGGGTCTTCCCCTCGCGGACGTACTTGGCCGTGAGCCAGTTGGCGATGGCGTCGTCTTCAGCATGGACGATCGAGAGCCCCCCGTGCTTCGCAACCTCGCTCATGACCCCGTACCGGTGTCCGTCGTCCATCATCCATAGGTAGGTCGTGAGCGTCTTGATGGTGGGGATACCGCCTCGGATCACGTCGCCGATCTCGTCGATCACTTCGAAGCTCGGATTCTTGGTGAGCATCGCGTGGAGCCCGTAGTCGACCGCCATGCGACCGTGGGCTTCGTCCTTCTTCGCCTGGATGGCTTCGTGCAGGGGCTGATCCGAGTCCTGGAGCGCGAAATCGCAGAGCGTCGTGGTGCCTCCCCACGCCGCAGCCCGCGAGTACTCCTGGGGCTCGGCCGAGAGGATGCCCTCGAACTCGATCCCGTAGTGAACGTGGGGATCAACGCCACCCGGCATGACGATCTTGCCCGTCGCGTCGATGACCT
>JAUVPB010000195.1 GCA_030598925.1 Actinomycetes bacterium | reverse complement strand
GCTGGGCGAAGGGCGTACACGTCGTGACCCGGGTCGAGGAACTCGACCGAATCGACCTCGAACGTCTCCGCGAGGTCCGCGGCGAAGGGGTAGCGCCCGCTCGAGAGCTCGCCGCCGAGCTGCGTGACGTACCGGAGTTGGCCGTTGGCGCGCTGCGTTGTTCCCATCTTCATCCGCGCGGTCGTTCGGATGACCGGGCTCCCGTCGATCAGCGTGGTCGCTACGAGAGCGTCTCCTTCGAGCATAAGGTCCGTCTGCCCGCCGCTGGCCGGGACGCCGCGAGCTGCCGCGTAGCGGATCATGCTCTCGGAGCTGTTGAAGTAGTGCGTCCACCAGCGTCCGGGCACGCCGTCACCGATATCGAGGCCCGCGAGGTCTGCGCCCAGATACGTCAGCGAGTACGCCCCGAAGCCGTCGGGATCGCCGGCGTTCGACGTCTGCGTCTCGTCATCAACGATGTACTGGTTGAGGTAGACGGCATGGTCGGCGGCTGGCTCCAGCCCGGCGGGAACGAGACCGGCGACCGCGTCGGGATCCGCCGGAATCCAGACCAGGTAGACCATCCGGGCGTTCGTTATCAGCTGCGGCGCGCGAAGCACGTTACTGGCGCGCCAGGATTCGATGGTAAATCTGCTCGGGGTCTTCGAGGTGGCTGACGTCGTCGTCCTTGAGATCGACCTGCACCCAGTTGACGGTGCCGGTGAAGACGTTCTCGCCGGGCCCGGGGTAGTCGTCGGTGACCGGTGACGCGCTGTCCTTGCCGATGTCGAGCGTCTCGTCCGCGGAGAACAGGAACGGGACGGTCTTCTCGATCCGACCCTCGCCAACGGTCTCGTTGTCGACGATGAGACGCCCGTTGCCGCCGGCGCCGGGCGTGCCACCGTCGAACCCGAACTGGTACTGCACGGTAACGGTCCCAGCGGGGAGCGGCTTCTCCGCCGCGACATAGTAGTAGTCGGTGTCGAACCAGTTGAGGCAGTACTTGACAACGTTGTCCTTGACATAGACGGCCCAGCCGGCGAAGCGTCCACCCTGGGCCACGACGACACCGTTCGCTCCACCCTCGGGGATCACGAGCTCCGCAGTGACGGCGTGCGAGCGGTTCTTTGTGTTGAGGAGCGTGTTCTCGGTCAGGTGGGTCATACCCGGGCCGAGCCGCATCGAGGTCCGGCCCGCTTGCAGCTCGGGACGACCCGCGATCGTCGGGTTGAATCGCTCGCCAGTTCGATCATCCAGCGGGAAGACGTTGTACTTCGCCGCTTCGAGCAGGAACAGCTCTTGCAGCTCACGGAGCTTGTCCGGCATCTGTTTGGCGAGGTCGTTGGCCTGCGACCAGTCCTCCGTCGTGTTGTAGAGCTCCCAGATGTCCTCGCCGAACGGAGGCACCGAGCCGGCGCCCAATTCCCAGGGGGTGCGGTGTTTGGTGACGGCGGTCCAGCCGTCGTGGTAGATGCCGCGGTTGCCGAACATCTCGAAGTACTGCGTCGTGCGCCGGTCCTCGGCGTCGGGGTCGGCGAAGGTGTACGACATCGATACCCCCTCGATCGGTTTCTGCGCGATGCCGTTGACCATGTAGGGCTGCGGCAGACCGGCGGCCTCGAGCAGCGTAGGGACGATGTCGATCACGTGATGGAACTGCTGGCGGATCTCGCCCCGTGCGGCGATGCCGTTCGGCCAGCTCACAACCATCCCGTTGCGGGTTCCACCGAAGTGCGACGCGACCTGCTTCGTCCACTGGTACGGCGCGCACATCGCGTGTGCCCAGCCAACGGGGTAGTGGTTGAACGAGGTCGGCGAGCCGATTTCGTCGAGGCGCGGCAGGATCTCCTCGACCGTCTCCGGAACGCCGTTGAGCGCTTTCGTCTCGTTGAACGTTCCATCGAGACCACCCTCCGCGGACGCACCGTTATCGCCGGCGATGTAGAGCACGATCGTGTCGTCGAGCACACCCATGTCTTCGAGCGCGTCGATCAACCGGCCCGTGTGGTGATCTGTATGACTCGCGAAGCCCGCGTAGGTCTCCATCAGCCGCGCGCCCACGACACGTTGGTCGTCGCTCAGCTCGTCCCACTCAACAACGCCCTCGGGCTTGGACGCGAGAACCGTGTCCTCGGGCACGACGCCCTTGGCCTTCTGGTTAGCGAGCGTCTCCTCGCGCACCCTGTCCCAGCCTCTGTCGAAGCGCCCCTTGTACTGCTCGATCCACTCCTTGGGAGCGTGATGCGGCGCATGCGTCGCCCCGTAGGACATGTACATGAAGAACGGCTTGTCCGGGGTCATCGCCTGCTGCGCTCGGACCCACGCGATTCCCTGGTCGACCTGCTCCTCAGTGATGTGGTACCCCTCGTCCGGCGTCGCTCGCGGCTCGGTTGGAGTTGTGCCCTCGAACAGTGTCGGCTCCCATTGATTCGTCTCGCCCGCGACGAAGCCCCAGAACTTCTCGAAACCGTCGCCCGTGGGCCACCGATCGAACGGGCCCGAGACCGATACCTCCCAGACCGGGGTCTGGTGCATCTTCCCGAACGCGGACGTGCTGTAGCCGTTCAGCCGAAGCATCTCGGCTACGGTCGCCACGCTGTTGGGACGCACGGACGTCTGCCCCGGCATCGACGTCGCTACCTCCCCCACGCTGCCCATCTCCGCCGAGTGGTGATTTCGACCTGTCAGCAGCGCCTGTCGGGTCGGCGAGCACAGAGCGGTCGTGTGAAAGCGGTTGTAGATCAGCCCGCGCTCGGCGAGACGATCGAGCGTGGGCATCTCGCAGGGGCCGCCGAACGTCGACGTGGCGCCGAAGCCCATGTCATCGATGAGCACGATCAGAACATTCGGGGCACCCTCGGGCGGGCGAAGCGGATGGATCGGAGGAGCCGTGGTGTCACGAGCGTCGATCGCCGGCTTCGCGCGGGTCGGAAGGTCCGGGATCGGGAGAAGCTCGCGGCCGATCGAAGGATCCTGTGCCATTTGGCTTCAACCTCTCACGTTTGATGTAGGTACCGAGCGGCCTGGTGTGTGGCCATGTAGCGACCGTGCTCAGGTGGCGAGGATCTTCGCCTTCTCGGCGGCGAACTCGTCCTCCGTCAGGATCCCATGGTCGCGCAACTGCGCAAGTGCCTTGAGCTGCTCGATCTTGTCGGCCTGCGGCGCAGCCGCCGGGGCGGGTGCCGGCTGCTGCGGAGGCGGAGCTGCAGTCTGAGCGCCCTCCACCCAGCCGGTGGCACGAGTTGCTGCGATGTCAGCGTCACGATCGGCGTATTTCTCGGCTTGGTGCCGGGCCACGCGACCGCTCACGGCCGTCGCCGTGCCGGCTACCACGGCGGTGCGAGCTATTCCACCAATCAATCCCATGTGTTCCTCCTAGCCCGTCGAGTCGAGCGCGTCGAGCGTGTCGATGATGTCCTGCGCCGGAATGCGCGCGCTCGCGACCAGTTGCCCGCCGACCTGATGAGCGGCAGTGACGAACGGTCGGGCCCAGGCGTTCTCGTAGACAAGCAGGACCGCGATCGTTCCAGGCTCCATGGCGCCTGCCGCCTCTACGATGTCCTCGTCGGAGAGTAGACCCGAGCGAGCTCCGGCCATGCCCGCGAAGCCGTCACCGGCATCCCCGGGGAGCTCCGAGATCTCGATCGCAGCAAAGCTGCCGTCGGCAGCCTTCCGTATCGCGGCCACATCGTAGAGGCGGATGATGCCCGCCTCGATCAGGTCGAGTGTCGCGCGTGCGGTGTCTCCCGTCGGCTCCTGATCAGGAAACTCGAGCAGGACGAAGTCGATGGGCCCTGGTAGCTGGTTCTCGCTCATGGCAGCCTCGTCGGTTGGTCTTTCCGGCTCCGCGTTCAAGCCGGTGGGAGCGCAAGTCTAGCGACCTCGGCATGGCGGCCACGGGGCGTTGCGCCTGCGCTCAAACGCGTGAGAGGACCCATCAGAGTTGCACGTGTTTCCCCCTGGCGCCCGCCGGCGGCGCGTGGTGCAGAACACCTACGCGGCAGTCCAACCGCCGTCGGCAACGACGCTGGAGCCGAACATGAATCCGCCTGCCTCGGAGGCGAGCAACACAGCGAGTGCGGCGATCTGATCCACCTCTCCGACTGCTCCTGCCGGAGTGGACCCGAGCATCGCCTCCATGTACTCCGGGTCGGCCATCAGGTGCTCGTTCATCGGCGTTCGGATGTTGCCCGGCGCGATCGCGTTGACGCGGATCCCGCGCGAGGCGAGCTCGACGCCCAGCGCCTTGGTGAGCAGCTCGACACCCCCTTTCGTCGCGCAGTAAGCGGAGCCGCCGGGAAACCCGATCAAGCCGGCGATCGATGAAAGGAACGTGATCGAACTGCCGGAGCTCAGGTGGGGGACGGCGGCCTGCGTGAGAAGGAACGGCGCTCTGACGTTTATCGCCCATTGCCGGTCGAGGCTCTCGACCTCGATCTCCTCGAACGGCCGCGGCTCAAAGAGCCCGGCGGAATGAACCAGGATCTCGAGAGAGCCCAGCGCCTCCAGGGTCTCGCCGAGCACGCGATCCGGCGCGCCGGGCTCGGTCAGGTCCGCCGCGACCGTGACGGCCTGGCCGCCAGTATCGACGATCTGCCGCTTCACGTCGGCGAGGCGGGATGTGTCGCGCCCGACGAGCGCGACGTGTGCGCCCGCCTCCGCCACGGCCTCGGCGACGCCGCGCCCGATACCCGAGCTCGCTCCGGTCACGAGAGCGTTCTTGCCCGACAGACTCGTCATCCGCTCGGCTAGCCCCACTCGCCTGCTCCTGTCACTCGCCTGACCGTTGCTAGCTCAACCGTCGTCTCGTTCAGACGACAGCGTTCGCGTAGATCTCGTGGAGGTAGCCCTCCTTGAACAGCCCTGTGGATCCGACAGCCGTCCAGGCAGGACCGTCATCGCCGAAGTACTGACGGCCGACCTGCATGACCGTTTCCCACGCGCGCGGGTCCTTGTGGAACGAAGTGACCTCGACGATCGCGTCCATCCCGACACCAAACTCCTCGAGAACTTCCCTGAGCCGGTTGAACGCGTACCGGGCCTGGCCTGCGACGTCGCCGGGCGTCGTGATCTCGCCGTCACCGTCCGAGGCGACCTGGCCGGCGAGGCCGATCAGACTGCCGTTCGCCTTGCGCGTGCCACCGGAGATCGGATCGACCTTCCACCAGATGCTCGCCGGGGTCTTGGCGAGCCTGGGCCCGGGCGTGAGGTCGGCGATCGCCCGCCACGACGAGAGCATCCCGGTCTTGTAGAACCCGGTTACGCCGATCGCCGTCCAGGCCGCCACCTCGTCCTTCTCCGCGTGCCGGAAGTACTCCCGCTGCACCTCGCCCGAGGGCACCATGCCCCGGGCGTCCTGGTGGAACGAGATCACGTCGATGACGTCATCGAACTCGCCACCGAAGTGCTCGACCACCTCGCGGATGCGGTTGTAGCCAAACCGC
>JAUVPB010000106.1 GCA_030598925.1 Actinomycetes bacterium | reverse complement strand
TGCGCTCGCGAGCGCCGCGATCGTTAGCGGTTTGGTTGCGAAAGGCATGGTCGAATCGTTGTTCGAGAAGTACCGCCTGGCCGCCTTCATGGGACTCCTGATCGGAGCTGGGCTCGCATCGCTCTCGCGTGAGCTCGTTCGCCAGTCCACGGATGCGCGCAAGCACGATGGAGCGCTGGCGTGACGTTCGGCGATATGGTCAACGCCGTCCGGCGGTTCTGGGTTGTCACCGTCGTGTTCGTTCTGGTCGCCCTCGCGGTCGCGGCCGCGGCCGCCACCTTGCCGGAAACGAAGTACGAGGCGACGGCAACGTTGCTCGCCCAGCCTGATACCGAGAGGGTGGACTTCGCCGCAGTCGAGGCGGTGCGGTTCCTGCTTCCCTCACTCGCCCAGCTCGTGTCCACCAATACGTTCGGCGGCGAAGTCGGCCAACGACTCGAGCCACCGCTCGCCGCCGCGGACGTCGACGTTAAGGCCGAGTTCGAGCCGGGAACCGGCATTGTCCATGTCACTGCGAGCGACACCGATCCGGCACGCGCCCAGCGCATCGCGCAGGTCGGCGCCGTCCTCCTCGGTCAGCAGGAGCTGTCGCAAAGCGTTGAGGTCGTCCTTCTCGACCCACCGGAGCTACCGACAGCGCCCGCCGGTCCCGGCACCGTCACGTTCCTGGTTGGAGGTTTGATCCTTGGGATCCTGGGTGGCGTGCTCGCAGCGATCGTCTTGGCGGCCGCCGCGAAGGCTCGCGAAGCCGAGTTGCCGCCGACCATCGCACGCGTCGCCGGACCGCAGCCGACCTCGCAAGCCGATCGGCAACGAGACACGGTCGACACAGACGGTCCGGAGCAAGACGAAATCTCGCAGGTAGGAGAAGGCGGTCCCCCAGGGACGCCTTCAACGAGATTCCAGTCGGTCGAACGGACCACCGCGCAGCCGGAGGCGCAGGCGGCGTCGATTGCCGCCGCCGCGGCGGTGACACGTGCTGTGCCAAGGCCGGAAAGCCTCGAGGCGGACGCTGAGCGGCTTGGGCTCGAGGTCCTTGGGGTCATTCCCGTCAAAGGCGGCTCCACGGGAGCGGGAACGAACGGTGTCGGCGACTTCGATGACGCGTTCCGGGCCGTCGGTCAACGGTTGGTCGAACGCACCCAGAATGACGGTCGCCTCGTCGTGACGTCGCCACGCTCAGCAGCCGGTCGAACGACGGTGACGGCAAACACCGCCTGGGCACTGGCTTCCAGTGGGGTCTCGGTGCTGGCTGTCGACGGCGATATCGAGAACGCGATGCTTCACCGGTTCCTTCGCGTCGGAAACGATCGAGGACTCAGCGATCTGCCGACGGCCACCTTGGGCCAAGTGAAGCAAGACTCGGCGGTTTCCACGTTGACGGTCGTAGCGGCGGGCGGTGGCAGCGTCGCAGGCGGCGACTGGTTTGGAGAGGCGCTAGACCGAGTGTTCGCCGAGGCGGCCGCGTCGCTCGTCCTCGTCGACTGTCCCGCACTGCTCGACTCGTCGCGAGCCATTCAAGCCTGCCGGACGAGCGGCAGGGCGATTCTCGTGGTCGACTCGGCCGATCCCCGCTCCAGCACCGACCTGGCCAGCTGCGTCGAGGAACTTCGGAGCCGTGAGATCGAAGTGCTCGGCGTGGTGATCAACAAGGCCTCGACCAGGCATGTCTAGCCGCGCGCGCCTTCTGGTTGACTGCCGGAAGAGACCGACCTATGGTGGAAGTAGTGGAGACGTACGGTCCGTACAGCGTCGACACTACCGCCACCTGGGCAAGAGGTCGAGGGGCAACGATCATCGAGATTGGAGGATTGCGGCATGCTCGAATCGGCCACTGCGCCGACGCCTCATCTCCGGTGTGACCGTTGTGCTTACGGCTGCCGCTCTCGCGGCTCCGGCCTGGGGTGCGACCGTGCCGCCTACCAGTGCCGACGACCAGCAGGCCGAGGCCGCTACGACCGACGAACGAACGACCATCTTCTCGCTCCAGGACGTACTGTTGCTCGGCCTCGGATCCGTGGTCGCCGTCGGAATCGGTGTAGCGTTCCAACGGGCAGTTCGCGAGCCGTCGTAAGGAGACCGTTGCACTTCCGACGGAGGAGTCTGTCATGCTAGACGGTGGACATGAAGCCACCGTTGCTGAGCCGCGGCTCCGCGCGGGCATACCGCACTCGCTCCCTGGGGCATCGCTCCGGGCCGCACACAGGCGCCGCCGGGGTCTCTCCTGGCCGCTGGCAACGCTTGCGCTCGATGCCATTGCGCTGGCCGTCGCCCTCACGCTGAGCGAGTTCACCGGCCCGAGAGCGGGCCAAACTGCCGCTCCAATCGCCTGGGTTCCGTTGTTCGCGGTCATCGCGGTCAGCTTGCTTGCGCTTCGAGGTTCCTACCGCCAGCCCCTACGGCTTCAAACTCTCGACACGCTTCGTGGTGTCGCGATAGCCGCGTGCCTTGCGGCTGTTCTCGTTATTGCCATGCGCGTGCTGGTCGAGGACAACCCGACCTCGGCAACGGAAACACTCCGGCAGGCAGCGTTCGCTATCGCCTTTCTCGGCGCCTCGCGTTCTGGCTTCCTGTGGGCTCAGGCGCACCGACGGAAGCACGGTCGCGCAGCCCGTCGCACCCTTGTCGTAGGCGCGGGCCATGTGGGCGCGCACACAGCGCGCCGGCTCCTCGATCGGCCCGAGTTCGGACTCCGCCCGATCGGCTACCTCGACAAGGATCCGCGTGCTGGCGAAGAGCTCGAAGGCCTCCCGGTGCTCGGAGCCAGCTGGGATCTGGAGCTGATCATCGAAGAGCACGACATCGAGCACGTCATCTTCGCGTTCTCGACCGCTCCGCATAGCGTGCTTCTGAGACTCGTCCAACGGTGTGAGGAGCTCGACCTGCCGGTTTCGCTGGTGCCGAGACTGTTCGAGAAGGTCACGGGGCGGATCACGGTCGAGCACCTGGGCGCCCTGCCTCTGCTGGAGGTGCGACGCGCCGATCCGCGCGGCTGGCAGTTCGCGATCAAGTACGGCCTCGACCGAATCGCTGCTCTGCTGTTGACGTTGATCGCCACACCGATTCTGCTCATCTCGGCCGCCGCCGTTGCGATCTCGCTGGGACGGCCCGTCCTCTATCGGCAAGTTCGCGTGGGCCGCGACGGTCGCCCGTTCGAAATGCTGAAGTTCCGCTCGATGCGTCCACCGAGGGACGATGACGGCCGCGTCGGGTCGCTTGCGGCAGACGGACTCGGGCCGGGCGGTGTCGAGGGCGAGGACAGGCGCACTACAGTCGGTGCGGTGCTCCGGAAGACGTCATTGGACGAACTGCCGCAGCTGTTCAACGTTCTTCGTGGCGAAATGAGCATCATTGGCCCACGTCCCGAGCGGCCAGAGTTCGTCGAGCTGTTCCGTGAGCAGATCTACCGGTACGGCGAGCGTCACCGAGTCAAGGCCGGCATCACGGGCTGGGCCCAGGTGCAGGGTTTGCGAGGCAAGACCTCGATGGCTGACCGGGTCGAGTGGGACAACTACTACATCGAGAACTGGTCTCTCTGGCTCGACTTCAAGATCCTGATGCTCACATTCGCCACAATTGTCCGCCCGGGCAGTTCGGTCGAGTAGTAACGCCGCGCCAAGGGAAGATCCACTCCCGTGGGGAGATTCCGCCGGCCGTTCAGCGTGCGGCGCGTCTCTCACGGAAGAGTCGCCACTCGTCGCTCCAGTAGAAGCGACGCACGAGCGGCCAGCGGACGGCGACGACGCCGAGACATCGCATGGTGTCGAGAATGGAGAGCGGTGCGTGCACGACTGTCGCGAAGTGTTTGAAGAGCAGGTGGATGCTCTCGAGGTAGGCGATCTCCGGCAATTTCCGATTGAACAAGCGTTCGGCCCGCTCGCCGTACAGGCCCTTTGACACCTGTTCGTCGTGTACGCGGCGGTACTGAAGCCTCGCCGGCAGCTGGAGGCAACGGCCTCTCGTCACGATGGCAGCGAGGGTGACCCGATCCCATCCCTGGAACGCCCCGAACGGCAGAGTGTCGCGAATGGTCGAAGCACGGTAGACGCCGTTGAACGCGTTGCAGGCATGGAGATGCCTGATCAGCTCCGTCAGACGCTCAGACGGAGAGCGAGACGTCAGCTCGAGCCTGTCGTCCTCGTACGAGTTGTCGATACCGTCCTCTGAACCCGGCCGCCAGGCCTGGGCTATCTCGGCGGTCGTTGCGAACACGAGAGCAAGGTCGCCGTCGGCCAGGTGTGCGTCCACGCATTCTTCTACAAAACTCGGCTCGATCGCGTCGTCGGCAGCGACGAAGCACACGTAGTCGCCGCTCGTCGCCTCGAGGGCCGCCTGGTAGTTCTCCGTGACCCCACGGTAGGCGCTAGCCCGGGTATAGGACACGCGCTGGTCGGCCTCCGCGTACCGCCGGCACAACTCCTCGGTCTCGTCGGTCGACCCCGCGTCAGCGATCACGAGCTCGAGATTCGTGTGCGTCTGCGACAGCACCGCCTCGACGGAGGAGGCGAGGTAGTTGGCGCCGTTATAGACCGGAAGCGCAACGCTCACGAACGGCCGGCTGCTGGCGTTCCCGCCAGATCGTGGGGCCGCCGAATCAGCCGGCGCATGTAGCGCGGTGCGGGTCTCGGCGGTTTCCTCGCTCACGAGTCGGGCGCGTTGTAGCGCCTGTACACGGGTTGAACCGGCGGTCCTTCGAGATAGTGATCGACGCCGTGTTCGAGGGCTAGGCTGAGCGTGGCGAGCGCGCCGTCGACGGCCTCGAGCGTCTGCTCGATCGCGTTGGCGTCGCGGGCGTAGCTCGACACGAACGAGGGTGCGAGAACGCCCCGCCGGATCATCTCCTGCAGAAACAGCGCTCGTAGCTCCTGTGAGGGAGCGCCGTTCCCGTCGCGAGTTGTGTAGAACAGGCAGGCCGGATGACCCACCGTGCTCACACACGCTTCAACACCGTGGCGGCGAGCCAGCTCCGAGACGCCGTCTCGCATTGTCTGACCCACCTCCGCGAGCCTTGCCGTCACCGCGAGCTCATCGTAGGCCGTCCAGCTCGCAAGCCCCGCGGCGAGTCCCACGTGTTCTGCGCCGTGAGTCGTCGAGAGCAGGAACACGCGCTTGCCTTCGTGCTCGAGCCCTCCGAGCTCCATCAGCTCCCGCCGCCCAACAAGAGCCGAGAGCGCGAAGCCGTTCGCCAGCGCCTTTCCGAACGTCGAGAGGTCGGGCGTGACGCCGTACAGCGTTTGGGCGCCCGGGACATCCCAGCGGAAGCCAGTCACGCACTCGTCGAAGATGAGAACCGTCCCATGATCGCGGCACAGCGTGGCCACCGATTCCAGATACGCCGGCTCCGGCTCGTCTATGCGCGCAGGCTCGAGAATGACGCACGCAATCGCGCCGGGATGCGCCGCGAACGCCCGCTCGAGCGACGGAACATCGTTGTATGCGAAACCGACGGTCTCGCTGCGCGCGGACACAGGGATGCCCGCGTCCATCTCGGTCGTCGCAATGAACCAGTCGTCATAAGAGAAGAACGGCTGCTCCTCGCAGAGGGCGACCACCGTCCGTCCTGTCGCCGCGCGGGCGAGCTTCACCGCGGCTGTGTTCGCGGTCGAGCCGTCCTTGGTGAACTTGACCATGTCGGCGCCGGGGAACCGCGCAACAAGCGCTTCCGCTGCTTCGAGCTCGAGCTCTGACGGTCGGACGAAGTTCGTTCCAGCGGCAGCTGCGGTGGCGACCGCCTCGACGACCGGAGCGAAGCCGTGCCCGAGTGTGACCGAGCGAAGACCCATGCCCCACTCGACGTACTCGTTGCCGTCAACGTCCCACACGCGGCACCCCTCGCCGCGTCTGAGCACCGGCGCGAAGCCTGCCGGGAACTGGTCGGTCCCCTTGGCGTAGGTGTGCGCGCCGCCTGGAACGACGTCGCCGAGTCGCGCGGTGAGCGCCGCAGACGTTGCGAGTCGGTTGGAGGCGGGCTCGGTGAGGCTCATCGGAGGTGCTACCTGACTTTGCATCGTCGCCGGCGGCGGGGGGCTTGAGGCTGAGCGTCGAGCTGCAATTCGGCGAGTGCGTCGCGTGTAGCGTGCCTCAAGAGCAGTCTCTGCTTGGACGATACCGAGGCTGAGCGTTCTAACCTCTCCAGACGACGACAGTACGCTTGGTTGCAACGAGTTCGACGAATGCGCCTCGACTTCACACATCTCACCGGCTGCCACGCGGTCGTGCACGGGCGGATCTCCAGATGAAGGTCGTCCTGTTCTGCGGAGGTCTCGGGCTGCGAATGCGTGAAGCAGGGGAGCATGTGCCCAAGCCGATGATTCCTGTCGGCACACGCCCGCTCGTCTGGCATGTGATGCGCTATTTCGCACACTTTGGGCACAAGGACTTCATCCTCTGCCTGGGCCATAAAGCCGAGGCGATCAAACAGTACTTCCTCAACTACGACGAAACGTTGTCCAACGACTTCGTGCTGAATGGCGGCGGCCGCAACGTCGAGCTTCTCAGCTCCGACACGCACGACTGGCAAATCACGTTCGTCGACACGGGACTTCGCGCTCAGGTCGGCGAGCGCCTGAAAGCGGTTGAGCCCTACCTCGAGGGTGAGGAGCTGTTTCTCGCCAACTATGGGGATGTGCTCACCGACGCCCACCTGCCCACGATGATCGACAACCTCGCCCAGAGCGGCAAGGTCGCGAGCATGCTTTGCGCGACGCCGAACTACACGTTTCATGTGGTATCGCTCGACGACTCGCCGGTCGTGCGTGGGATCGAGGATGTCACGAAAGCGAACCTCTGGATCAACGGCGGCTACTTCGTGTTTCGACGCGAGATCTTCGATTACCTCCGTCCAGGAGAAGACCTCGTTGTCGAGCCGTTCCAGCGCCTGATCGAGGCCGAGCAACTGATCGCCCATCGGCATGAGGGCTTTTGGGCACCCATGGACACGCTGAAGGACAAGACCGTGCTGGAGGATCTGCTGGAGTCGGGCGAGGCGCCCTGGCGCGTGTGGGACGCTCCGTCGACGCGCGTGTAGCTCGCGTGGCGACGTTGCTTCGCATTCCCGCTGCTGGCGATCGGCCGCTTCGCCTGCTGGTGCTCGGCTGCCATGGCGATGACATCGAGATCGGCTGCGGTGGGACGGTTCTCACCCTGTTGGGCTCCCGGTCCATCGACATCACGTGGGTCGTGCTGGCTGGGGCGGACACCAGGCGAGCGCGTGAGGCACAGTCGGGGGCGGAGGCCTTCCTCGAATCGGCTCGAGCCAGCCGCGTAATCATCGGCGAGTTTCGCGACGGGTTCATGCCGCACGAGGGCGCCCGCGTGAAGGAGTTCTTCGAAGAGTTGACGGCAGTAACTGAGCCCGACCTGATCTTCACCCACCGGCGGCACGACCTGCACCAGGACCATCGGCTGGCGTCCGATCTGACCTGGCAGACGTTTCGCTCCCACACGATCCTGGAGTACGAGATCCCGCAGTGGGATGGCGACATGGGCGCCCCCAACCTCTACGTACCGCTGAGCGATGCCGTGGCCAAGAAGAAGATCGAACTGCTCACCGATCACTTCGGGTCGCAGCAGGGCAAGGACTGGTTCGACGCCGACGTGTTCAGGGCGTTGATGCGCTTGCGGGCGATGGAGTGCCGGGCCCCAGACGGAGTCGCTGAGGCGTTCTACGGCCGCAAACTCACCCTCGACCTGACCTAGAGGGTTTGGGCATCAACCTGAGGTCGGGGTAGAGGCGGTGGTCGGAACGGTGTCTCGGAGGACAAGAAGCCCGGCCTCGTGCAGTTCGGCTGCTGCGCTCGCAATGAGCGTCCACGGGAGCTGTGAACGACGCGCGATGTCGATGACGTCGTGACCGCCGTCGGCCAGGTTGAGCACCCAGAGGCGTGCCCGCTCGAGGCGTTCTGAGTCACCTGGAAGACCTGCGCTAACGTGCCGATAGAGGCCACGACGTCCAAGCTGTGGCTCGCCCTTCGGGTTAGTACGCTCGTAGATCAGGTTTGCATCGAACGCCCTCAGAACGGCGAGGTACGCGTCCCAGCTCTTGGCGAGCGCTTGGTGAGAGATGAGACCGAGGTCGTCGGCCGACGTGTGGTACTCGGGGTACTCGCCATGAGGCGTCCGGGAGAGGCATCCGACCGGCAGGTCGAAGCCAGGCGAGCAAAACTGTCGCTCGTCGCCTCCCCACGGAACGAACGGCTGGAGGCGGTGGCCTGGCACCGATTCTTCGAGCACGTGCTGGACGACGCGGTCGGTACCGCTCACATCGCGTCGCGATCGCTTGTACGTGAGTGGCCCGGCGTCGCCGACGCACGAGACGACGAGCCCGTGACGCAGGCTGTCGAGCGTGGCCTCATTTCTTGCGAGCCAGGCGAGCGGTCCGAGCGTGCCGGGGCTGAACAGGAAGCGGTACGTGAAGCGAGGCTTTGAGCGCGCGAGCTCACGCGCGAGCAGCGCGGTCAGCGCAATGCCGGATACGCCATCGTTCGCGACTGAGGGGTGGCACGTATTGCACGAGAGGAGAACCTCGTGGTCGGTCGATCCGACCACTCGAGCTTCGGCAATGGTCATCGCGCCATCGATCCGGTCGGAATCGATCACGACGTCGTACTCGGCGTCAGTCATCGCCGCACGGATGTTGTCGGCTACACAGAAGCCCCACGTGTCGGCGTGGTACGCAGTTCGGTACGGCACCGCATCGGGGAGGTCGGCGCGAGAGTGAAGGTGCTGGTCGAGTTCGGCGCGCGTCATGCGACGGTCGACCGGGACGCTGTAACCGACCACGTGGAGATTCGAGGCGGCGAAGTCGATTACGCGCGCACCGCCTAGGTCTGCGACGTATGCATCCCGGATCACCCACTCCTGTGGAACGTGCCAGTCAAAGATCTCGGTACCGGTCGGAACCTCTGTTACCTCGAGCTCGAGGCCGAGCTCCTGCTCGAGCAGCGCAAGGGTTTCCCGTACGCCGGCTCCCGTGAGACTGCGGCAGATCGGGTACATGAGCTCGATGAGTCGGTAGAGCTCCGCGCTCACGTCGAGCCCGGCGCGCAACGGTGCCTGCTCGAGCGAGAGCGCTTGGATGTCTCGGGCTCCGGTCAGCGGCGCCATCGTCAGGCGGCCAGGTGAGTCGCCCCGGCGCGCCAGGAGAGGTCCTCGTCGAGGAGGCCTCGGTCGCGCAGCCGGTTGAGCGTGTGCAACCGAATCAGCGCG
>JAUVPB010000332.1 GCA_030598925.1 Actinomycetes bacterium | reverse complement strand
CTCGACGTTGCCGATCCCGATCCCAACGCTGGCGGGCCTGGCCGCGGCGGCGGGATCTTCCGCAGCGAGAACATCGATCCGCAAGACCCCGACGTGCAGGCCGCGATCGAAACGTGCCGCGCTGAGAATCCTGACTTCGGTGGGCGTCTTGGTAGAGGCGGCGGAGGCGGCCGCGGATGAGCCTGAGCTCTCCGCCGCGGGCGACAGAGGAGCTCCCTTCGGACACCGCTACGAGCAACGGATCGGGCACCGAGACGGGTGGTCGTAGGCGACGCCTGGCGAAGGCCGGCCCCGTCGTATTCGTTGGCGTTCTGATCGCCGCCGCGCTGGCTGGTTACTTCCTGGTTCTCGCCCGCGACAACGGCACTGAGCCAGCGGCTGCGACCGAGGTCGCTACCGGCGCGGCGCCCGTAACGCGACGTGATCTCCAGGTACGCGACAGCCTTGGCGGGACGCTCACGTTCGCCAGTGCGTCGACGGTGAAGTCAGCGGGCACAGGGACCGTTACGAGTCTTCCAGCGGAGGGTGACATACGTGAGCCAGGGGATGTCCTGTACGCCCTCGACGGCGTGCCGATCGTCCTCCTCGAGGGGGACATCAGTATGTGGCGCTCGCTCGGGATCGGGCTCGAGACCACGCCGATCAGCAATCAACTGACCGGAACGGTGACGGCGATTGCACAGCACGGCTCCGTTGTCCGGGCCGGTGATGTGATCTATCGGGTGAACACGGTGCCAGTCGTTGCGTTGAGCGGCAGCTTCCCAGCGTTTCGGACGCTCGCCGACGGCGTGACGGATGGTCGCGACGTGCGTCAGCTCGAGCAGAATCTCGTGGCGCTCGGCTACGACCCGGACGGCGCCGTGACGGTAGATCGCACGTTCACAGCTGCCACGACCGACGCGGTGCTTCGCATGCAGGCGGACATCGGTGCCGAGGAGGATGGGATCGTCGATCTCGGCGAGGTTGTCTTCATGTCGACGCCGCAGCGCGTGAGTCACGTCGAAGCCGCGGGAGCGAACGGGCCCACGGGCAGCGCGATCGGTATCGGTGCATCGGTGCAGCCTGGTACCGAGATCCTCGGCGTCGCGGCGCCGACGGACGCGCCTACGGATGGTCCGGACATCCTGGCACTCGAGGAGAATCTCGTGGCGCTCGGCTTCGACCCCGAGGGCGCAATGACCGTCGACTCCAGCTTCGACCTTCAAACGGAAGCGGCGATCGAGCGGCTGCAAGAGTCGATCGGGGCGGACATGGACGGCGTGTTCGAAATCGGCGACGCCGTGTTCGTGTCCGGAGCGCAGCGCGTCAGCGCGCTCCTCGTCTCGTCCGGCGACATCGTCCAGCCGGGCGTTCCGATTCTCGAGGTGACCTCGAGCGAACAGGTCGTGACGCTCGAGCTGGAGGCCACGCGTCAGACGCTTGTGGCGGTCGGAGACGAGGTCGCGGTCGAGCTGCCGGACGGAAGCGAGACCACGGGCGTTGTGAGTGAGGTCAGCGCCGTTGCGCGCGTGCCGCAAACGGCCGCTGGCGCCGAGCCGGGCGATCCCGTGATCGACGTGACCGTCGCGCTCCCCGCGAATAGCTCGGGTGGGCTCGACCAGTCGCCGGTTGACATCCTGATTGCGACCGACAGTGCTGAGCAGGTGCTCACGGTTCCGGTGTCGGCGCTTCTGGCCGTTGCCGGCGGGGGGTACGCGCTCGAACTTGTCGACGGTGCTGTGACCAGGTTCGTTGGCGTCGAGTTGGGCCTGTTCTCCGACGGACTCGTCGAGGTCGCGGGCGTTGGGGTGACCGAAGGCGACGAAGTCGTCGTCCCACGATGAGAGCGTCGGTAACCGCGCTTGAGACACTGCACGGCGACGTGCCCGAGCCGAGCGCCCCAGCCGTTGTCGAGGTCAGGGATCTGGTCAAGGAGTATCCGGGCCCGGTCAGAGTTCT
>JAUVPB010000125.1 GCA_030598925.1 Actinomycetes bacterium | reverse complement strand
ATCCTGCCTAAAGGGAGGTCTGCATTCGTGGCCCCGAAGGTCGCCGCGCGCCCTGAGCGCACGAGTTACTCGCGTCTGAAAGACGTTCTCGACCTTCCGAACTTGATCGACATCCAACGCGCCTCTTTCGCTTGGTTTCTGGGAGAGGGTCTGCGGGAGACGATCAACGATATTTCGCCGATCGAGGACTACACGGGCACCCTTGCCGTGGAGTTCGGCGAGTATGAGTTCGGAGATCCGCAATTCTCAATCCTCGAATGTCGAGAGAAGGACCTCACGTACGAGGCTCCGCTCTCGATGATTGTCCGTTTCGTCAACAAGGAGACGGGCGAGATCCGTGAGCAGACGGTCTTCATGGGGAACTTCCCGATGATGACGGAGGCCGGCACATTCATCATCAACGGCACCGAGCGCGTCATCGTGACGCAACTGGTGCGGAGCCCAGGCGCCTACCTAATGGAGCCCAAGGATGCGGCGAAGCAGGTCTTCACCGCGAACCTGATGCCTGCACGTGGCTCGTGGCTCGAGATCGAGATCGACAAGAAGGGCATCGTCTACGCGCGCATCGATCGCAAGCGCAAGCTCCCGATCACCACATTGCTTCGCGCGCTGCCCGTCGAGGACCCCTCGACCGGCGTCGAGATCGACGCGACGACCGACGAGAACCTGTTGAAGCTCTTCAAGAACTCCGTGTACATCGCGAACACCCTCGAGAAAGACACGAGCACTCGCGAAGAGGAAGCGGTCATCGAGGTGTTCAAGAAGCAGCGGCCCGGCGAGCCACCCACGCTCGAGAACGCGCGCAACCTGCTCCGCGGGCTGTTCTTCGATCCGAAGCGCTACGACCTGACGAAGGTCGGCCGCTACAAGCTAAATCAGCGACTCGATGTTGACGTGCCCGAGGACATTCGGGTGCTCACGACGCAGGACATCCACGCGCTCGTCCAGCGGCTTGTGCAGCTACCGAAGACGCTTGGTGTACCCGAGGACTCGAAGGATCACGCAGCCGACGCCGTTCTTCTCTGGCGGGACTCGATCCATCGTGACCTTGACGAGTACGAGCATTTCGGCAACCGCCGTCTGCGTACTGTCGGCGAGCTCATTCAAGAGGCGTTCCGCGTGGGTCTCTACCGCATGGAGCGCGTTGTCCGCGAGCGGATGACGACCGAGGACGTGGACACCATCACGCCTCAGACGATCATCAACGTCCGGCCTGTCCAGGCGGCACTGAAGGAGTTTTTCGGCTCCTCCCAGCTGTCGCAGTTCATGGATCAGACGAATTCGCTGGCAGGCCTCACCCATCGCCGACGCCTCTCGGCGCTCGGCGCCGGCGGCTTGACCCGCGAGCGGGCGCCGATCGAGGTCCGAGACGTCCACCCGACCCACTATGGGCGCATGTGTCCGATCGAGACGCCCGAAGGGCCGAACATCGGCTTGATCGGCTCGCTTGCGTCGATGGCAACGGTCTCCCGCTTCGGCTTTGTCCAGACGCCGTACCGGGTTGTCAAGAAGGGCAAGGTCACTGACGAGCTTGTCTACATGGACGCAGCCGAGGAAGAGAAGTTCCTCATTGCGCAAGCCGGCGAGCTGGTCGATCAGAAGGCGGGCAAGTTCCTGAACGACGAAGTGGTCTGTCGAAGCGGTGGCGGCGAGTTCATGGCCGTGCCCCGGACAGACGTCGAGTTCATGGACGTGAACCCGGCTCAGATCGTCTCGGTTGCGACGGCGCTGATTCCGTTCCTGGAACACAACGACGCAAACCGGGCTCTGATGGGCGCAAACATGCAGCGACAGGCTGTGCCCTTGATCATGCCCGAGCCGCCGCTCGTCGGCACGGGGCTCGAGTATCGAGCTGCAGTCGACACCGGGGACGTGCTACTCGCCGACAAGGCAGGTCGTGTCGTCGATGTCGACGCCGAGCGAATTCTGGTCGAGACAAGGGGCGGCAACGACGAGTACAAGCTCACGAAGTTCATGCGCTCGAATCAGGGCACGCTGATCCATCACAAGCCGCTGGTGAGTCTTGGCGACTCTGTGTCCTCGGGTCAGGTCATTGCCGACGGAAGCTCGAGCAGCCGTGGCGAGCTCGCCATCGGCCGAAATTTGATGGTCGCATTCATGCCGTTCGACGGCTTCAACTTCGAGGACGCGATCGTTGTCAGCGAGCGACTCGTCAAGGACGACCTGCTCAGCTCGATCCACATTCACGAGTACGAAGTCGACGCGCGCTCCACGAAGCTCGGCGACGAGGAAGTAACGCGTGATATTCCGAACCGATCAGAGGAATCGCTGAGCGATCTCGACGATCGCGGAATCGTTCGCATTGGTGCCGAGGTCGTCTCCGGCGACCTTCTCGTTGGCAAGGTGACGCCCAAGGGCGAGACCGAGCTGACCGCGGAGGAGAAGCTCATCCGCGCGATCTTCAAGGAGAAGGCGCGTGAAGTACGTGACACGTCCCTCAAGGTCCCGCACGGTGAGGGCGGCAAGGTAATCGCCGTCAAGACCTTCTCGCGCGACGATGGCGACGATCTGTCGCCGGGAGTCAACGAGCTAGTTCGGGTCTACGTCGCCAAGAAGCGGAAGGTCGCGGAGGGCGACAAGCTCGCGGGCCGCCACGGCAACAAGGGCGTGATCGCGAAGATCGTTCCCGAGGAAGACATGCCTTTCCTCGAGGACGGACGGCCCGTCGACGTATGTCTGAACCCGCTCGGTGTGCCAAGCCGTATGAATATCGGCCAGGTTCTCGAGACACATCTCGGCTGGGCCTGTGCGCACGGCGTGTTCTCCGAGAACGGCGAGGCGGGCCCGAGTCCCATCGCGACGCCCGTCTTCGACGGCGCGACGCCGGAGCAGGTCGACGAGGCACTCGTCGAATGGGCGGCACAGAACGAGGAGTCGCCGATCACGTTCTCAGTTGATGAGGACTCGCCGGCTGGCCGGCGTTGTTCCGGCAAGGTCAGGCTCTACGACGGCCGCTCGGGTGAGCCCTTCGACAAGAAGATCACTGTCGGCTACATGTACATCCTCAAGCTGCTGCATCTTGTCGACGACAAGATCCATGCTCGCTCGACCGGTCCGTACTCGCTCGTAACCCAGCAGCCGCTGGGTGGTAAGGCGCAGTTCGGCGGTCAGCGTTTCGGCGAGATGGAGGTGTGGGCGCTCGAGGCATACGGGGCGGCCTACACCCTGCAGGAGATGCTCACGATCAAGTCCGACGACACCGTTGGCCGTGTCAAGGCGTACGAGGCGATCGTCAAGGGCGAGAACATCGCAGAGCCGTCGATCCCGGAGTCGTTCAAGGTGCTCCTCAAGGAGATGCAGTCCCTAGCGCTTGACGTGCAGGTGCTCTCCGAAGAAGGCAGCGAGGTCGAGGTTCGAGAGGAGGAGGACGAGTTGCTGCGCGCGGCGGAGGAACTCGGAATCGATCTCTCACCCGGGTCACTACGAGGCGCCGCTCGCGCGGCTGGCTCAAATGGCGCGGACGTCGACGAAGAGACGCCGGCCGTCAAACCCGTCGTTGCCGAGGCGGGGGCGGAAGCCCCTGCCGAGGTCGAGGAGTCGTAGGCGAGTTGCAGACAACAGGTCTTTCACGCGAAACGCGTGAGTGCCCGCATCAGAGTCAGGAGCTGCGTTGATCGACATCAACAACTTCGACGCGATTCGAATTGGGCTCGCATCGTCCAAGCTGATTCGCGACTGGTCATCGGGCGAGGTCACGAAGCCCGAAACAATCAACTACCGAACACTGAAGCCAGAAAAGGACGGTCTTTTCTGCGAGCGCATCTTCGGTCCCACCAAGGACTGGGAGTGCTACTGCGGCAAGTACAAGCGTGTCCGCTACAAGGGCATCATCTGCGAGCGCTGCGGCGTCGAGGTGACCCGCCAGAAGGTCAGGCGCGAGCGCATGGGCCACATCGACCTGGCTGCACCCGTTTCGCACATCTGGTTCTTCAAGGGCGTTCCGAGCCGCATCGGCTACCTCCTTGACATCGCACCGAAGGAGCTCGAGAAGGTCCTCTACTTCGCTGCGTCCATCGTGACCCGCGTCGACGACGAGAAGCGTGCGGCAGACCTGGCCGATCTCGAAGACAAGGTCAAATCCGAGTCGGAGCAGATCTACGTCGACCGAGACGAGAGCCTGGCGGCGCTCGAGCAGCGGCTGAAGCGGCGCCGTGCGTTCTTCGCCTCCGGCAAGGACGATGGCTTCGACGAAGACGATGAGTTCTGGGCACGCGGTCTCTCGAGCTGGGCCGAGGAGCAGGCGCTCCCCTCCCGCGAAGACATGGAAGGACTCGCCGGAGGAATCTTCGTCAGGATCGGTGACGAGGTCACGACCGAAGATCAGAAGAAGCTCCGCGATCTCATTCGACGTGCCGCGGTCCGAGACGATCGTGCGCTTACGACCCGCGAGCTCGAGAACGTCATCAACGCCGGCGTCGAGATCCGGGCAGCGCTCGCGACGCTCCTCAAGGAAGCCGGCGCTGCAGCTGGCGCAAAGAAGGGCGCCATCAGAAAGCGCATCAATCGCATTCAGGACGCGCTCCTCGCCGGCGACGAGATCGGGGGCGACGACGCCGATCTTGTCGCGAGCATCGACCGCAAGGCTCTCGCGAAGGCCGCGGGACTCGGCGCGGGTCTGCTCAGGGAGACCCTCGACGGGATCGCTGACGACGCAGGTGAGGGGGAGATTCGCGAGCTTGCGGGCGAGCTGTGCCTGAAGGAGGACTCGCGGGGCCGGCAGGAAGACTTCGACGGCGTGCTTCAGTGGCTAATCAAGGTCCGCGAGATGTACCAGGACATCGAGTCGCGTCGTGAAGACGCTCGAGAGGCCGCTGTGGAGGGTGTTCGCAGGCTCGAGCAGACCTGGGAGCTCTTCCGTGAGCTCGAACCGAAGATGGTTGTCAACGACGAGCTGTTGTTCCGCGAGCTCAAGGATCGATTCGGTTCCTCGTACGGTTTCGGCATCTACTTCGAAGGCGGTATGGGCGCCGAGGCCATCCGAGAGCTACTCCGCGACCTCGACCTAGACGCCGAGGCGACCTCGCTCCGCGACACCATCAAGACGTCCAAGGGGCAGAAACAGCAGCGCGCGATCAAGCGGCTGAAGGTCGTCAGCGCCTTCCAGACGTCGGACAACCGACCCGACTGGATGATTCTCGAAGCCGTACCGGTGATTCCTCCCGAGCTGCGCCCGATGGTTCAGCTTGATGGTGGCCGATTCGCGACGAGCGATCTCAACGATCTTTATCGGCGCGTGATCAACCGCAACAACCGGCTCAAGCGACTACTCGATCTTGGCGCGCCCGAGATCATTGTGAACAACGAGAAGCGAATGCTCCAGGAGGCAGTCGATGCCCTGTTCGACAACGGTCGCCGCGGTCGTGCGGTGACTGGGCCGGGCAACAGGCCTCTGAAGTCCCTCTCGGACATGCTCAAGGGCAAGCAAGGACGCTTCCGCCAGAACCTGCTCGGCAAGCGAGTCGACTACTCCGGTCGCTCGGTGATCGTGTCGGGTCCGCAGCTGAAGCTCCATCAATGCGGCTTGCCGAAGCTCATGGCGTTGGAGCTGTTCAAGCCCTTCATCATGAGTCGGCTCGTCGAGCGCAAGTCTGTCCAGAACATCAAGGCGGCGAAGAAGTACGTCGAGTCGATGGCACCCGAGGTGTGGGACGTGCTCGAGGAAGTGATCACGGAGCATCCGGTGTTGCTGAACCGCGCGCCGACCCTGCACAGGCTGGGCATCCAGGCGTTCGAGCCGGTGCTCGTGGAGGGCAAGGCGATCCAGGTACATCCGCTGGTGTGTCATGCCTTCAACGCTGACTTCGACGGCGACCAGATGGCCGTGCACGTCCCGCTCTCCGCGGAAGCGCAGGCCGAGGCGCGATTGCTGATGATGTCGTCGGGCAACGTGTTGTCGCCGGCCCATGGTCGGCCGCTTGCGACGCCGACGCAGGACATGGTGCTTGGCTCCTACTACCTGACGTACACCGCACTCGATCTCGACGGGACCGATGTTGCGACGCTCGATCCGAGGCCCAAGACGTTCGGTAGCGAGGATGAGGTGATCCTGGCCCTCGAGGCGAAGCAGATCGAGCTCCAGGAGCCGATCGAGTATCGGAGCGGGGAGACGCCACGGCTCACCACCGCCGGGCGCGTCATCTTCAACGAGGAGGTCACGCGGTCACTTGAGTCGGCGCTCGACGAGGATTTCAACCGTGAGCTACTTCCGTACCAGAATCAGACCCTGACGAAGCGGACGATGGGCGACTTCATCGCGTTGCTCGTCGATCGATTCGGCGCGCAGCGCATCGCAGGTGTTCTGGACACCATCAAGCAGCTCGGGTTCGACTACGCGACAACGGGCGGCATCACGATCTCCAAGAACGACATCGTGATTCCCGCCGACAAGAACGAGATCCTCGAGGGGTTCGATGAGCGGGTGCACCACATCGATCGCGACTATCTACGCGGGCTCATCACCGAGGACGAAAAACACGAGGCTGTCGTCAACGTTTGGACGGAGGCGACGGACAAGGTCGCTGAGGCGATGGAAGCGACGATGTGGGAGTTGAACCCCATCTTCATGATGGCCAACTCCGGTGCGCGTGGCTCGTTCAAGCAGATCCGCCAGCTCGCCGGTATGCGCGGACTCATGGCGAATCCGAAGGGCGAGATCATCGAGCGCCCGATCAAGGCCAACTTCATGGAAGGGCTGAGCGTTCGCGAATACTTCATCTCTACGCATGGTGCTCGCAAGGGCCTGGCGGACACCGCGCTCCGCACGGCCGACTCGGGCTACCTGACGCGACGTCTCGTCGACGTGTCGCAGGACGTCATCGTTCGAGACGACGACTGCGGCACGGAGGGACACATCCGTCAGGAGTTGCTGGGGCCCGGAGGTTCGATCGATTCGTCTCTCGCAGGTCGCGTGCTTGCCACGGATGTCTACAGGCCCGTCAAGGACGGAAGCCCCGGCAAGACACTCCTCGTTGAGCAAGGGGCGGTATCCACCCTGTCGAGCAGCGAGCCGCGTGAAGAAGAGGACGGCAGTCGCACCTTCGGTCTGTACTGGTTGCTAGATCAGCTCGGCGAGCAGGTAGATGTCTTCAGGCTCCCGGTCAGGACAGTGCTCAAGTGCGAGAGCGACATCGGAGTGTGCCGCACCTGTTACGGCACGTTCCTTGCCACGGACGAGCTTGCCGAGATCGGCGACGCGGTCGGAATCATCGCTGCGCAGTCGATCGGCGAACCTGGCACACAGCTAACCATGAGAACGTTCCATACCGGCGGCGTTGCCGGTGCCGACATCACGCACGGTTTGCCACGCGTGGTGGAGATCTTCGAGGCACGAAACCCCAAGGGAGCCGCGCAGCTCGCCGAGGTTGCGGGCAAGATCGACGTCGAGCAGACGAACCGTGGCCCCAAGGTCATTCTCGTTCCGACCGCGGGCAAGGACGACGTCGAGGCGCCTGACGAGATCGCGTACCAGTTGCCGCGACGGACGCGCTTGCTCGTCTCGAAGGGCGACACCGTGGAGCCCGGCGACGCGCTCCAGGACGGATCGCTGAACCCGAGCGAACTGCTCGAGCTCAAGGGCCCGACAGCGACGGAGGTCTACCTCGTCGCCGAGGTACAGAAGGTGTACCGGTCGCAGGGAGTCGACATCCATGACAAGCACATCGAGCTGATCATCCGACAGATGATGAAGAAGGTTCGTATCGATAGCTCCGGTACGACCGATCTGCTGCCTGGACAGCTCGCGGATCGCCTCGTGGTCGAGAAGGAAAACGCACGGGTCGGCGCTGAGAAGAAGGGTGAGGAAGCAACGCACGAGCAGGTGATACTCGGCATCACGAAGGCTTCACTCGCGACCGAGTCGTTCCTGTCGGCCGCATCCTTCCAGGAGACGACCAAGGTGCTTACCGATGCCGCGATCGAAGGCAAGGTCGATCGGCTCGTCGGTCTGAAGGAGAACGTGATCATCGGGAAGTTGATTCCGGCGGCGACCGGTCT
>JAUVPB010000214.1 GCA_030598925.1 Actinomycetes bacterium | reverse complement strand
TGGGCTTGACGAGACCTCGCCCCTCGTACATTCGAAGCGTCTGCGGATGCATCCCGACGAGCTCGGCGGCGATGCTGATCATGTAGCGCGGTCGCGTATCCATGGCTCTAGCTCGTCACCAGGTGCTCGCGGGGATCGGCATGGGACACGTCTCGGAGGGCTTCGATCGCCTCGCGCTCCTTCGCAGTCAGCTTCGCGGGAACGGCGATGCGGATACGCGCGAGGAGATCTCCCCGTCCATCACCGTTGAGCCTGGGTGCGCCGTGGCCAGCGATGCGTAGCGTGCGTCCGTCCGACGTGCCAGCCGGCACCTTGAGCGAGACCCGCCCTTCTGGCGTCGGAACATCGACGTCGGCTCCGAGCGCCGCCTCCGGATACGAGACGGGCACCTCGATCACGAGGTCCGCACCGCGCCGAGTGAAGATCGGAGACGACTCCACTCGCGCCGTTACGTACAGATCGCCCGCCGGACCGCCGTTTCGACCCGACTCGCCCTTCCCCGGCAGCCGAATCTTTGTGCCGTTCTTCGCCCCCGCCGGAATCCTGACCTGATAGCGACGCGTCCGGCGCTGTGTGCCCGCGCCATGGCAGGTCGGACAGGGGTTCTCGACGATTCGGCCGTTACCGCGGCAGCGCGGGCAGGCCTGCGACAGGGCGAACGGTCCCTGGTCCTGCGAAACCACGCCTCGACCGCCGCAGTCGGGGCAGCTGATCGGCGTCGTGCCCGGCGCCGCGCCCGAGCCTGCGCAGGCCGAGCAGGTCGTGTCCGCCTCGACAGGCACCTTGACGGCGAGGCCTTTGAGCGAGTCGTCGAAGGACAGCGTCACTGATGTCTCGAGATCTCGACCGCGAGTTGCGCCCTGTGACCGTTGCCCGCCCGAAAAGAGTCCGCCGAACAGATCGCCGAGCGAGCCGACATCGAAATCGACTGGAGCACCGCCCCCGAAACCGCCTACGTTCGGACCGCCGGCCGCGAACCCGCCGCGGTCGTATTGGGCGCGCTTCTCCGCATCACCGAGCACGTCGTAAGCGGCCTGCACCTCTTTGAAGCGCTCCTCCGTCTTCTCGTCGCCCGGATTGGCGTCGGGATGGAGCTCGCGCGCCAGCTTGCGGTGAGCCTTCTTGATCTCGTCGCTCGATGCCGATCGCTCGACACCGAGAATCGTGTACAGATCCTTCACATGCCCTCTATTCCGTCGCAGAGGCCGAGTCCGGCCCCCCGCCGCTGCTCGCCTCGAGTTGCCCAGCGACGGCAACGCGCGCCGGACGCAGGACCACGTCGCCGAGGACGTACCCCTTCTGCACGACGCCCAGGATGGTGCCTTCGACGTCCTCGGAGGGCTGCGTGAGAAGCGCTTCGTGGACATGTGGGTCGAAAACCCCGTCGGTCTCGATCTCCGTCACGCCCTCCTTCTCGAGCAAGCCTCGTAGCCGCTTCTCGACCAGAGCGACACCTTCGACGAGTGTGTCGTCGGGGGCCGACTCGTCGGAGCCCGCCGGGCCGGAGCCGGCGCCTTCGGCCGCAACAAGCGCGCGCTCGAGGTCATCCAGGATGCCGAGGCACTCTCCGATCAGCCGCCCGTTCGCGCGCTTAACGATGGCCTCGCGCTCGCGGGCGGAGCGCTTGCGGAAGTTGTCGAACTCGGCCGCGAGGCGCTTTACGTCCTCGAGGTACTCGTCTCGTTCCGCCTCGGCTGCCTCGACCCTCTCAGCCTGGGCGACGAGCTCAGTGTCGAGCTCGTCTACCCGTGCTGCGAGTTCACTCTGAGTGGTTCCGGGATCGCTCATTTCTCCTCGTCGATGACCTCGAACTCAGCCTCTTCGACGACCTCAGCTTCGGCCTCGTCGCTGCCGTTGCTACTCGGCTGACCTGCCTCCTGCGCCTGCTGCGCCTTCTCGTACACGGCTTGCGCCAGCGCGTGAGAAGCTTCGACAACCTCCTGCGTCTTGTCCTTGATCGCGGTGGCGTCGTCGCCGTCCAGGAGAGCCTTCAGCTCCTCGACCTTGTCCTCGATCGTCTTCGCCGTCTCCGGGTCCACGGCGTCGCGATGCTCCGAGAGCGTCTTTTCCGTCGTGTAGACAACAGTCTCGGCGTTGTTTCGGGCGTCGGCCGTCTCGCGTAGCTTGCGCGCTTCGTCGGCGTGGGCCTCGGCCTCGCTGACCATTTCCGTGACCTCGTCTTCCGACAGGCCAGAGCCGCCCTCGATCCTGATCTGCTGCTCGTTGCCGGTCCCGAGATCCTTGGCCGAGACGTTGATGATGCCGTTTGCATCGATGTCGAACGTGACCTCGACCTGAGGCATCCCACGCGGCGCCGGCGGGATACCAACGAGCTGGAACTTCCCGAGCGTCTTGTTGAACGCCGCCATCTCGGACTCGCCCTGCAGTACGTGCACCTCGACCGACGGCTGATTGTCCTCGGCAGTGGTAAAGACCTCGGACTTCTTGCTCGGAATGGTCGTGTTCCGCTCGATCAGCTGTGTGAAGACAGCGCCCTTCGTCTCGATTCCGAGCGAGAGAGGCGTCACGTCGAGCAGCAGGATGTCCTTGACTTCGCCACGGAGTACGCCAGCCTGAATCGCGGCGCCTACGGCGACGACCTCGTCCGGGTTGACGCCCTTGTGCGGCTCCTTCCCGGTCAGCTCCTTCACCTTGTCCACAACGGCCGGCATTCGTGTCATGCCACCGACGAGGACAACCTGGGAGATCGCGTCTGGCGACATCCCCGCATCCGAGAGCGCCTGCTTTGTCGGACCTACGGTGCGCTCGAGCAGCTCGTGACACAGCTCGTTGAGCTTGGCCCGCGAGAGCTGCAAGTCAAGGTGCTTCGGGCCATCCTGCGTCGCGGTTACGAACGGGAGGTTGATCTGGGTCGAGGCCGTTGACGAGAGCTCGATCTTGGCCTTCTCAGCCGCCTCGTACAGGCGTTGGAGCGCCATCCGATCCTTGGCCAGGTCAATGCCCTGCTCCCGCAGGAACTCCGCGACCATCCAGTCGACGATCGCCTTGTCGAAGTTATCGCCGCCAAGGTGATTGTCGCCGTTTGTAGCCTTCACTTCGAAGACGCCATCGCCGAGCTCGAGGATCGATACGTCGAAGGTGCCGCCACCGAGATCCCAAATCAGAATCGTCTGGTCCTCGTCCTTCTCGAGGCCGTAGGCAAGCGACGCCGCCGTCGGCTCGTTGATGATGCGAAGCACATTGAGACCGGCGATCTTGCCGGCGTCCTTGGTCGCTTCGCGCTGAGCGTTGTTGAAGTAGGCGGGGACGGTGACAACCGCGTCGGTGACCTCTTCGCCGAGGTACGCCTCGGCATCAGCCTTGAGCTTCTGCAGGATCATCGCCGAGATCTCCGGCGGCGCCATGTTCTCGTCGTCGACATGCACACGAGCGTCGCCGTTCTCACCGGAGACGACCTCGTAGGGGACGATCGTCATCTCCTCCGAGACCTCGGAGAGCTTCCGACCGAGGAAGCGCTTGATCGAGAAGATCGTGCGCTCCGGATTTGTGATCGCCTGACGCTTCGCGGGCGCGCCGACGAGACGCTCGCCGTCGTTTGTGAACGCGACGACGGACGGCGTGGTACGGCCGCCCTCGGCATTCGCGATTACGGTCGGCTCACCGCCCTCGAGAACGGCCATACATGAGTTGGTCGTCCCTAGGTCGATGCCTATAGCCTTTGACATTACTCGAACCCTCCTTCGTATGCGTTATAAAATCTAAGTCATGTTATATCAGATCTACGCGGTTCAGTGTAGCTGCTGTCTGGCGTACCATGTGCAGAGGCAGATGGAGCTCGTCGACACCCTCGCCCGTCCCACGCGCGATCTGCGTATCTCAGTCACTGATCGCTGTAATTTCCGCTGCAGCTACTGCATGCCCAAATCGGTCTTCGGACGCGATTATGCCTTCCTCCCGCGGGCGGAGCTCCTAACCTTCGAAGAGGTCGAGCGAGCAGCCCGTGCCTTCAGGCGAGCCGGCGTCACAAAGATCCGCCTCACCGGTGGCGAGCCACTCCTACGCCGGGGTATCGAGGACCTGGTCTCGATGCTCGCCCGGATCGACGGCATCGATCTGACGCTGACAACCAACGCAGCACTGTTGGCCGACAAGGCGCATGCGCTTAGGAGGGCAGGCCTCGACCGGCTGAATGTCAGCCTTGACTCACTCGACGACGAGACGTTCCGAACGATGAACGACGTCGACTTCCCGGTCACAAAGGTTCTCGAAGGCCTCGAGGCCGCAACCGCTGTCGGCTTCATTCCGATCAAGGTCAACATGGTCGTGAAGCGTGGTGTCAACGACGCCGACGTCGTATCGATGGCGGAGTACTTTCGCAACACGGGTCATGTCGTGCGTTTCATCGAGTTCATGGACGTCGGCACGACCAACGGCTGGCGGCTCGACGACGTTGTCCCGGCGCGGGAGATCGTCGATCGCATCACCGGCGCACACCCGCTCGAGCCGGTCGACGCCGCCTACCGTGGCGAGGTCGCTCAACGGTGGCGGTATGCCGACGGAGCAGGCGAGATCGGCGTGATCTCCTCGGTGACCCAACCGTTCTGCGGCGACTGCACGCGCGCTCGCATCTCGGCCGACGGGAAGGTCTTCACGTGCCTCTTCGCCGCGCGCGGGCACGACATGCGCGCGCTCCTTCGCGACGGCGCGGGCGACGAAGAGGTCGACCGGTGGCTCGCCTCCATCTGGAGAGCACGTGACGATCGCTACTCCGAGATCCGCTCGACCGCGACAGCGTCGACCCCGAAGGTCGAGATGTCGTACATCGGCGGCTAGCGGCACCGACAGCCA
>JAUVPB010000210.1 GCA_030598925.1 Actinomycetes bacterium | reverse complement strand
CCGGCCGGGATCCCGACGATGTCGTACGTTTCTCCGTCGGGAGGTGTGACCCGCGCTTGCGCAACTTGGGCCCGGTCGCGGAAGAGGCCGGCGGCGAGCCCACGCAGGTCGAGCTCCGGCCACGGGTCTGGCAGCGGTTGCCCCTCGTCGAGCTCGACCGTCCGGAACGCGAGCCTCGCGGCTCCGTTGACGAACTCAACGTTCAGATCTCGGTCTACCGTCACGACGCCGTCTCGCAGGCGCTCGAGCAGCTGCCCGAGCCGGTCTCGATCGCTCGCAAGCAACGCGAACGACTCTCGGAGCTGAATGCGCATGCGGTCGATCGAGAACGCGAGCGAGCCGAGCTCGTCACGGAAGCGTGGCTTCAGCTCAGTTTCGAAGTCGCCAGCCTCGATCGCGGCGGCCGCGTTGGCCATGCGTCGGAGGCGGGCTGCGATCGCAGCCGCGATCGCGAGTCCAGCCAGGGCGCCAACCGGAATGGCGACGAGCGCGGCGAAGATGATCTCGCGTCGGAAGATGCCGACGGCTGAGGCGAACTCGGCGCGGGGAACGTACGTTAGGACCACGCCCCGGCCGGCGAGCGGGACGAGCAGTGGCAGCGCCACGACGGTCGCTGACTCTTCCTGAAGCGTTTCGACCCACCGCCGGCCCTCGAGGCCGGCGGCCACCGCGTCTGGGAAGTCGGGGACGAACGAGACGTCGATGCCACGCGAGACGTCGTTCGAGAGGAGCTGGGCGTTTTCGTCGAACACGAACAAGGCCAGCTCGTTGTCGCTGGCGACGGCACGCAAGAGCGGTGTCAGCTGCGTCGCGTCGAACGCTTCCTCCAAGCCAGCGAGTTCGTCCTCGCCGCGGCCTGACGCGACGCCCTGCAGCGCCTGCTCCTGTCCGATATCGGAGAGCGCCTCGCGGATTCGGAGCGTCGCAGCGACGGTGTTGCCAAGTGCGAGCACGTCGGTTCGGCTCCGGAAGGCCTGCTCGCTTCGCTCAGTAAAGACGAGTGCGACAGAGAGCGCGGTCAGTCCGGACACGACCGCGAAGGCGAGCGCAAGCCACCACCGGATTCCGGTCGGGAGCCGTGACATAAGGACAGTATCGCTGGCGAATGGTCCCCTCATGCGCACACCCGGGCGCCCGCTGCCTATTGTTGACGGACAGCGTGAGCGGATCTTCAGAGAACGCTGGCCCAGATGCTCACAGACGAAGACGACGCTACGCCTGATGGGGTTCGTCGTTGCGGCCGAGAAGCGAACGTCGACAGACGAGCAGCTGGTGACCGCGCTGTCGCGCTATGGCGTGGCCGCCGAGATTGCCCTGAGCGCCGACGTGCCAGCCCGAGTGGGAGCCGGCGACACGGTGCTCGGGCGGGTTGCGTTGCTGCCTACGCTTGATGGTGTCGAGGGTTGCGTCTGGGACCTTCGGAAGCTCGAACGCCGCTCCGTGCGAATCCTCAACCCTGCGGGTGCGCTTCTGGCGACGCACGACAAACTGATGACGGCGCTTCGCCTCGCACGCTCGGGCATCACGCACCCGAAGACGGCCCACGTCGATCACGGTGCCGCCGTCGCGCCCGAGTTGGCTCTCCCGGTCGTCGTGAAACCCCGCTTCGGCAGCCGCGGTCACGACGTCGTGCGATGCGACGATCGGGTCTCACTCCAGCAGAGTCTGCAGCGGCTCGGCGACAGGAGTTGGTTCCGGCGCCAGGGCGCGCTCGTCCAGGAGCTCGTCGGCGCCCGGGATGGACGTGACACGTGTGTTCTCGTGTGTGCAGGTGACGTCGTCGGCGGCGTGTCACGGCATTCGCCGGCGGGCTGGCGCGCCGACCCAACCGATTCTTGCGTCCGTCCAGTCGATCCCTCGCCCGAGGAGCGCGCGGTCGCCATCGACGCTGCCGCGGCCTTCGGCGCGGATCTCGTGGTGGTCGAGTTGCTCGCGACTGACGCCGGGCCCGTCGTGCTCGAGCTCGATGCAGCCGCGGAGTTCGATGCCCGCTACGGCCTGCCCGGCCAGGACGTCTTCGACGAGGTCGCCTGGCGTCTCGCCGACGAGGTGCACGCCGCGGCCCAGGGCGGCGCCGTTTCCGCAACCGGAACCTAGGCCTCGCTGTATGAGCGAGCGCGGCAGCGCTCGCGTTCTCTAGCCTGCATCAGGGGTCGGCACCCTCGCCTGGCATTCTTGTCGAGCCCTCACACTGCTCATGTTGGAGATCCTTGCCGGAATAATCTTTCTCGCGGTGCTCGCCGTGCTCGCGCTGGACTGGGTCCAGCGAACGAAGGCTGCGCTGATCGGCGCGCTCGTCTTCGTGCTCATCGGGATCCTCGACCTCGAGCAGGCAATCGAGGCGATCGACTGGGCGACCCTCGGTCTCCTCGCCGGCATGATGATCATGGTCGGCGTTACGGAGAAGACCGGCGTCTTCACCTACCTCGCACTGCGCATCGCCCAGCTCTCGCGCGGGAACCCGTTCATGCTCATGCTGCTGCTCGCGCTCGTCACGGGCGTCGCCTCGGCGTTTCTCGACAACCTTACGGCGATACTGCTCGTCGTCCCGATCACGCTCGTGATCGCCGACCAGTTGCGAATCGCGGCGATCCCTCTCGTCCTGACTGAGATCTTCGCGTCGAACATCGGCGGCACGGCCACCCTGATCGGTGATCCGCCGAACATCCTGATCGGCACGCACGTCGAGGAGCTCGACTTTCTCGACTTCATCATCAACCTCGCTCCGGTTGCGTTCTTCACGTTGTTCGTATCGATCGGTGTCCTGTGGTTCATGTTCCGCAAGCAGCTGGTGATCGACCCGTCACGCGTTCACGAGCTCGAGCGGATAGACGCGGCCGCCGACGTGCGCGGCAACCCGTACGTCACCCGGTCGGTCGCGATCCTCCTGGGCACGGTATTCGTGTTTTTCATCCATTCCTGGATCGGTCTCGAGCCGGCCGTAGTCGCGCTTGGAGGCGCGACGATTCTCCTACTCGTGGCTGTCGACGATGTGGACGAGGCACTCGGTCGGGTCGAGTGGGCGACGATGTTCTTCTTCATGGCGCTGTTCGTCATGGTCGGGGGGCTCGCGGAGCAGGGAATCGTGGAGCGGGTCGCAGACCTCATTGTCGACGTGACGGAAGGTTCCGAAACGGGCGAGGGCCTCGCCATCCTGTGGGGCTCGGCGTTCGGATCCGCGCTCGTCGACAACATCCCGTTCACGGCCGCCATGCTGCCGGTCGTCGATCAGCTCGAGGCCGAAAGGGGGCAGTTCAACGATGCGCAGTGGTGGGCGCTGGCACTCGGTGCCTGCTTCGGCGGCAACGCCACGATCGTGGCGGCGGCTGCGAACGTGGCGGCGACGGGCGTGCTGGATCGCGTGCGGCAGCCGGTGACGTTCGGGGCGTTCCTTCGAGCGGGTCTACCGATTACGGTGCTCTCCCTCGCGATCTCCACCGCCTACCTCTTGCTCTTCCAGTTTTGATGGCGCACCTTCACCTGCGAACCAGGGAGTTCTCGTATGCATGAACTGCTCAAGGAACAGATCCGGGAGGGGCTGGTCGACGGTGCGGTGCTCGATACGGCGTCGTTCACGGAAGCTGCGGAGACGCTGCATGACAGCACGCTCTCGGCCATTGCCGTGATCACGGAGAATCGAGACGTCGTCGGCATGTTTGGGGTAAAGCAGCTTCTCCACGGCATGTTTCCGCTGTATCTCGAGGAGTTGAAGCACTCGGCCTTCATCCCCGACGATCTGCCGGGGCTGCGTGATCATGTCGCCGAGGTCTCCGTTGAACCCGTCACGGCCTACATGGTGGAGCCATCCGTCGTCAACCTCGATAGCAGCGCGACCCATATCGCCGAGCAGTTGCTGCACAGCGACATCAGGGCCCTCGTGGTGGTCGAAGACGGTCGCTACGTCGGCATGGTTGGCGCGCTCAGGTTCTGCTGGCTCGTATACCGAAGCCTCGCGCCTCCGCTGAACGAGGGCGCGTCCTCTGACTAGCCCTCGCGGGTCCAGGCTAGGCTCGCCGGCTTGTTGTGGGCTGTCGCGGATGCCAGACCGCGACCGCTCGGACTAACCTGCTCGATCGTGGAATCGATCGACGCAGCTGAAGAACTCTTCACGTTCGGTCGCCTCATGCTGATCGTGGCGGCCGGTTTCATGGTGTCGCTGCTCGCCAACAAGCTGAGTGGCCGCATCAAGCTTCCGGCACCCGCTCTGCTTCTGCTGACGGCGGCCGTGATCGCGGAGTTCTTCGGCGGTCTCAAGAACAGTCTCTCGATCGAGTCGGTGGAGCAGATCGCGACGATCGCGCTCGTCCTGATCCTCTTCGACGGCGGCATGCACGTGGGGTGGAAGAAGTTCAAGCAGGCCGCGTTCCCGATCTTCCTGGTCGGGATTCTCGGGACCTTCGCGACGGCAGCGCTCATTGCCTGCACGGCCCACTACCTCTTCAACCTGGGCTGGATCATCTCGTGGATCATCGGTGCCGCGCTCGCGCCGACCGACCCCGCCGTGATGTTCTCGGTCCTCGGTTCCCGCAAAGTCGGCGGGCGGTCGGGGACGGTACTCGAGGGCGAATCCGGCGTGAACGATCCGGTCGCAATCGCGCTGATGATCGGACTGCTCGAGTTCGCGACGAGCGACCATGGGTCCGTCGGTGCGATCGCCAAGGAGTTCGTCGTCGAGATGGCCGTTGGTGCCGCCATCGGCGTCGTCGGAGGCCTGCTGCTTGCACAGTTCATCCGCCGGGTGCCGCTACCGAACGAGGCTCTCTACTCGCTCCGCACGCTCGCATCCGCCGGCATCATCTACGGGGTCGCCGCGACGACGCACGGCTCCGGCTTCCTCGCGGTCTTCATCGCCGGTGTCCTCATCGGCGACCAGCGCGCCCCCTACAAGGCGCAGATCAAGCGCTTCCACTCGTCGCTTGCGAGCCTCGGTGAGATCGTCGTTTTCGTCGTGCTGG
>JAUVPB010000013.1 GCA_030598925.1 Actinomycetes bacterium | reverse complement strand
TGCTCGCTCTCCTCGAGGATGCGGTGCGCCTCGCGCGCGTCCACGAGCGGCACAGCTGCGTGAACTCGCGGCCGAAGCTTCCCCTCCGCCACGTGCTGCATGACGACCTTGTGCTCCTGAGTCGTGCCGGTCCGCGCCCCGAGCACCTGCCACTCGGCCCGGAACGCCGGTAGCAGATCGAACGGCACGACGGCCCCGCCGTGGCCGCCGCAGAAGACCATCCGCCCATCCTTGCGAAGCGCCCCGAGACAGGCCGTGAACAGCTCGCCGCCCACGTTCTCGATCGCAACGTCGGCGCCACGCCCGTCTGTGAGCTCGAGTACCCGCTCCGTGACGTTCTCCCGATAGTGGTCGATCACCTTGTCGGCCCCCTCGGCACGCGCGAACTCTCGTTTCTCCTCTGACCCCGCCGTCGCGATGACGCGAGCGCCTGCAAGCTTCGCGACCTGCACCGCCGCGAGCCCCACCCCGCCCGCGGCCGCGCTCACGAGCACGGTCTCACCAGGCAGCATGCGAGCGCGGGTCGTCAGCATGTGCCACGCGGTCACCCAGGCCGCCTGGCTGGCGGCAGCGACCTCGAATGACAGCCCGTCTGGGAGAGCGAGCACGGCCCACGCGGGCGCCGCGATGTACTCGACATAACCGCCGATCGACGCCCCACATCTCCGGTCGCTCACACAGATTGTCCTTGCCCGCCAGGCAGTACTCGCAGCGTAAGCACGTCAGCTCGTGCAACACCCACACGCGGTCGCCCTCCGAGAACCCGGTGACGCTGCTTCCCCAACCAACGACCTCGCCCGCGAACTCGACCCCGAGCGTCCACGGCAGGGGCAGGTTCTTGCGTGAGCCCGTCTCGCGCAGGCTCACGTCGAACCGATTGACGCAGCACGCCCCGATGCGTATGAGCACGTCGTCCGCGCCCGCCACGGGCTCCGGCACGTCCTCGTAGCGCAACACGTCACGCGGGCCATGCTCGTGAAAGCGAACGGCCTTCAGGACATCACCACGCCGCCACTCGCCTGAATCGTCTGGCCGGTCAACCAGCGAGCGCGCTCGCTCACGAGGAGCGAGATGACGTCGGCGACATCTTCCGGCTGCCCGATGCGGCTAAAAGGCGACCACCCTGCGCCGGTCTCACGAAAGCCGTCGGCCATCATGTCCGTATCCGTCGGCCCCGGGCACACGGCGTTCACGGTCACGAGCCGCGGAGCCAGCTCGTGGGCGAGAATCTTCGTGAAGTGTTCGAGCGCTCCCTTGCTCGCCGTGTAGACCGAGATGTTCGCGAGCGGGTGTCCAGTCACGGAGCTCGAGACGTTGACGATGCGCCCGCCGTCGTTGATCGTGCGGGCGGCGTGACGCAGGGCCCGGAAGGGACCGAACGTGTTCACGTCGAAGACTCTCAGCAAGTCGTCATCCGCAGTGTCCGCGGTCGGGCCCATCACGAGCGTGCCGGCGTTGTTCACGAGGATGTCGAAGCCGCCGAACTCCTCCAGCGTCGCCGCAAACAGGCGGTCGACCGCCTCGGCGTCGCCCATATCAGCCCGTACCGGAATGGCCCGACCACCATGCTCGGCGATCGTCGCGACCGTCGCCTCCGCGCCGGCGGTGCTCGATCCGTAGCCCACGACAACGGCTGCGCCGTCGGCCGCGAGGCGCTTAGCGGTGGCACGGCCGATCCCGCGCGAGGCGCCCGTGATGATCGCGACCTTGCCGTCGAGTGACTCCATGAAGCTCCCCTAGCCAGCCACGTCAATCAAGGGGGAATACCTCGGCCACGTCCAGGCCGCAGCCGAGCGCCACGGCGAGGCGCAGTCGCGCCTTCATGCCGCTGATCGCACCGGCCATCAGCGCTCCGCGTTCCTGCAGGTCGAGCTCGCAACCCGGCGCGCCGTAGGTCGAGCGGTTGGTCGGGCCGTCGCCGACACGTGAGCTCAGCACGACAGGCACACGCGACGCGATGGCCTCGTCGATCACTCCGAGCAGTGCCGGCGGCACGTGCCCGCCACCGAAGCCGTCGATCACCAGGCCGGCGGGCTGCGTTGCAAGGGTCGCGGCAAGTGCGCTCGGCTCAGCACCGAGCACCATACGCACAAGCTCGACGCGTGGGAGGTCCGCTGCGTCAGGCAACCCGAGGTAGTCGTCGTAGGCGGGCGTGAGCCAGACGCTCGCGCGACCTTCGACGACCCGCCCGACCGACCCTGCGGCCGGCGAGCCGAAGCCGCCCACACTCAACGCGTTGACCTTGGCGGCGAACCGCGCCGTGTGGATCAGGCCGTCGAGAACTAGCACCGGTCCGAGCGCGGTTGCGGGCCGATGCGCCGCCACCGCGAGAGCCGCGGCGAGATTGGCCGGCCCGTCTGCACCCGGGGCATCAGCCGGCCGCATCGCTCCCGTTACGACGACGCTCGCGTCGCCACGTGGCACGGTGAGGGCGAGGAAGTAGAGGGTCTCCTCGAGCGTGTCCGTCCCGTGCGTGATCACCACGCCTTCAGCGCCGCGCTCGATGCTTTCGATTACCTCCTGCGCAAGCCGCAGCAGCTGATTTCCCGTAAGGGCGATGCTCGAACCAATGGCGAAGTCGACGGTCTCCAGCTCGACCGCGCTCCCGGGAGCGAGCGCCGCAAGGTCCTCGGCAGCAAGCGCGTGGAGGGCGCCGTCGTCACTCGCCTTCACGGCGATCGTGCCGCCCATGGCGAGCAGCCGTACTCGGGGTCGCGCGACCGTCACGTCACCGCTACGTCATCGCTTCGCGAACACGACGAGCTTTTGGTCGCGCGGGTGGCCCCAATCGCCGACGTAGTCGGCCTCGAGCGCGGTGCCCGCGCAGGCCGACCGCAGCTCCTCGAACGAGTACCAGAAGTTCGGATCCTTGGCATACAGCCGCTCCGAGCGATCGAGCACGCGCTGTTGCTCGTCGTCGGCGACCTCGAGAAACGTGGCGAACAGCCTCCCGCCGGAGGCCAGGACAGGATCGGCGCGCGAAAGGCAGCGCTCGATCAGCTCGGGCGGTAGGTGCGTGAACAGGGACAGCGCGACGGCATAGTCGAACGTCTGCCCGAGCCGGTCGAACTCGAAGTCCTCGAGCACTTCGAGCACCGGCTCCTTGTGAGCGAGTCCGGCAGCTTCGAGCTCGACGTCGCGACCCGCCGCGAGCCGCTCCGCGCTCTTGTCGACGCCCGCGTAGTGTCCCGTGTCGAGGTAGCGGATGAAATGCACGCCCCCGCGGAGGCTCCCGCAACCGATGTCGAGCAGACGATCCTGAGGCTGAAGCCCCTCTCGCACGAGCAGCTCGAATTGCAGCTTGCCGATCGTGTCCCACAGGCCGCCCACGGCCTTGCGGTGCCACTCAGGGTCGACGTGATGCCACATGCTCGCCGGCAGTCGGCGAGCCAGTGCCCGCTTCAAAGGCACAGGAACGAAACGCTTGATGGTGCCGACGACATGCGCGCTCGTGCTGGCCACGCGGGCAGCCTACTGCCCAGAGCCGGCGAGACGCGCTAGCCGGCGTAGCCCGTCGCGGCAAGGAACGCGCGCAACTCGCGCAGGTACTTCCGGCCCTTTGGCCACGGCGACGAACCGCGCAGCTCACCACGCTTGCGCGCTCCCTTCAGCGTCTTCCACACGTCGCTCTGCTCGCCCAGCTGGTATTTGTCAGCAGCCCAGCCAGCAAGGACGCCGCGCAGATCGAGGCGTCGCGCGGCAGGCTTGCGACGCTCCTTGACATACAGCGTCCACCACGTCTTTGCGTCGCGGCGAACCGTCTTCGGGTAGTTACGGGTCATGTCGCGCATCGTTCCGTTGCGGTACTCCAGAATCTGCACGGGAGGAATCGAGAAAGCGTACGCACTGAATGCGTACGCGAATCGATCATCGGCGCTCCAGAACTCGGGCGTCCCGTCGCGATCGAGATCCTCGAGCGCGTACGGGTAGTTGCCCCACTCGTGATCGATCCAGGTGTAGGCGCCGTAGACGGAGTCGAACTGGTAGATGCGGGTGTAGGTACAGCAATGTGCGCCGCCGGAGTACAGGTCAAGCAGCACCTCGGGTTCGCCGTCGCCATTCAGGTCGGTGACCGCCAAAGCCGTTGGACCGCTGATCGTCGGCTTGCCGCTCGCCGAGTCTCGAACGCGCGCCGCATCGACTACTGTCGTGCCCGCCCGCTTCAGGGTGATCCGAATGTTGGACGCGTATAGGGAGCTGCCCTTGAACGTGACGGTCGCCCGGACGCTACCGCGCTTGGCAGTCAGCTTGTTGGCCTGGCCTGCAAGCGCCACCGTCGGCAAGAGGACCGCCGTCGCGGCGAGCACGCTGACGCATAGGAGAAAGCGCATCTAGCACTCTGTCGGCCGCCAGGAGCCGGAGACTTAATGCCGGTCACTCTGGCAAGAGCGAGAGAATGCTCGGGTGCGCGAGACAGGCAGTACCGCGGTTGCAGCCTCGTGCGAGCCTCAGGCGGCATTGAGAGAGAGCCCGCTGCCGTGGCGGACGGTTGCCGCGCTAACGCTGACGATGGTCGCGAGTCAGGCAGCAGCGATCGTTCTATCGCCGATTCTCGTGGAGGTCGCGCACGACTTCGATGTCTCGATCGGCGTCGCCGGTCAGCTCCGCTCGATCGGCGGCGCACTGGCGGGCGTCGGCGCCTTGACCGTCGGCTGGCTCGCCGGCCGGGTCGGGCCCCGCGCGCTCCTGTCACTCGCGCTCCTGTGGCTCGCTGCGGCCTCCGGCCTCAGCGCCCTCTCGCCGAGCTTCGCCGCGCTCGCTCTCGCGCAGGCACTTCTCGGAGTCGCGATCGCAGTGAGTCAGGCGGGCGCGGTGTCCGGAGTGGCGCTCTGGGTCCCACGCAGCATGCGCACCCGCGCACTTTCGTGGATCCTGTCCGGCACAGCATTCGCCTGGATCATCGGCATGCAGCTGATCGGACTCGTGGGTGAGGTCAGCTGGCGACTCACCTGGATCGCCGTGCCGGTCGCTGCTGCAGCTCCCGCGTTCATCGCCGCGCGGCGCCTACCCCGTCTTCCCTCACCACGCCGCAAGCTTCGCTGGGAGTTGGGAGTGCTGATGCGCGATCCTACGGTCGGCGGCTGGGCATTCTGCGAACTGTGCTCCTTCTCCGCGGCCGCCGGCACCGTCGTCTACCTCGGAGCTCTGATGATCGAGAGCCACGGAACCACGCTGCGAGTCGTCGGCATCGTGCTGGGACTCGCAATGCTCGCGTACCTACCGGGCACGCTGGTCTTCCGGCGGTGGATCGACGCCTCGCCACGCGTCCTGCTGATCGGACTCGGTCTCGCGGGCGCCGTTGTCGTCGCGCTGATCGGCTCCGTCCGGCCGAGCATCGCCGTGACGGCGGCGCTCACCGTGATCTTCATGTTCGTGAATGCCGGCCGGACGATGTCGGGCAGCGCATTCGGGCTCGACAGCGCGCCGTCGCGCTCGGTGAGCGTGATGGGCATCCGCACTGCCGCGATCCAGGGTGGCTACGTGCTCGGCGCCGGCATCGGCGGGCTTGCGCTCGAGCTCCCCGGGTACTCGGCGCTCGGCCTCGCGTTCGCAGGCCTGTACCTGCTCGGCACCGTTCCCCACATTCGCCAGCTCAAACCTCGCCCCAGCCGGGAGCCAGAACGACTAGCGTTGGACGCGTGCATGAGTGGTTGGAGAAGGCACGGGTCGGCCTCGAAGAGATGTCCGGTCGGGATGTGCCGCGCCTGACGCAGATCGAGATCGACGAACTCCTCGATCTCGCTCGCGTAGCCGCGCACGAGAGTGGCGACCGCACCAACGCGCCTCTCGTCTGCTACCTCCTCGGTCTCTCGCGGGCCACGCCAGACGCACAGCCGCTGTCCGAGCTCGTCGACGGCGTAATCCGGTCGAGTGACGAGTGAGCTAGTGCCGGAAGTGGCGGCGACCGGTTAGAACCATCGTCGCGCCGGCCTGCTCGACAGCATCGATCACCTCGGCGTCGCGTTTCGAGCCGCCCGGCTGGATGATGGCGGCCACGCCGGCCTCGAGCGCGATCGCAGGCCCGTCAGCGAACGGGAAAAACGCATCCGACGCGAGCACCGCGCCCTCGAGGTCGTGGCCGTGCTCGCGAGCCTTGGCGACCGCGATACGCACAGCATCGACGCGACTCATCTGGCCTCCGCCGACGCCGATCGTGGCGAGATCCTTGACCAGCACGATCGCGTTGGACGCCACGTGCTTCGCAACGCGCCACGCGAAGAGAAGGTCTCCCCAGCTTGCCTCGTCCGGAGCTGCTCCGGCTGCAACGTCCATGCCCTCGCGCTCGTCGATCCCACCGTCGACATCCTGGACGAGCATGCCCCCGACCACACGCCGGAAATCGCGCTCACCCGGCGTCTGACGGCGCCGCTCCTCGTTGGCGAGGATCCGGAGACCCTCCCGCCTTCTGAGGAGGTCGAGCCCGTCGTCGGAGAAGGCGGGAGCCGTGATCACCTCGATGAACTGCTCGCTGATCGCCTGTGCGACGTCTGCGTCGACCGGCCGGTTGAGCGCCACTACGCCACCGAACGCTGAAACGGGGTCCGAGGCGAGCGCTTTCCCGTACGCCTCGCCGACAGCGCCGCCAACGGCGACCCCGCACGGATTCCCGTGCTTGATGATCGCGCAGGCCGGTACTGCGAACTCCTCGATGATGCGCCGCGCCGCGTCCAGGTCGTTCAGGTTGTTGAACGAGAGAGCCTTGCCACCAAGCTGATCGACGCGCGACAGCAGATGGCGGCGGGCGCCCGCTTCGGCGTAGTACGCGCCGCGCTGGTGTGGGTTCTCGCCGTACGACAGGTCCGACACCTTCTGAAGCGGCACGATCAGCTTCTCGGGGAACGTCTCGCGGTCGGCGAACCAGTTGGCGATAGTTGCCTCGTAGGCCGCGGTGTAGGCGAACGCCGCCGCGGCGAGATCGCGCCGCGTCGCAACCGAGATCTCCCCGCTGGCGCGAAGCTCGTCGAGCACGAACCCGTACTGCTCGGGCGAGGAGACGGGCGCCACGTGCATGAAGTTCTTCGCCGCCGCTCGCAGCATGGCCGGACCACCGATGTCGATCATCTCGACGGCGTCCTCTTCACGCGTTCCCTTTCGCGCAACGACCTCACCGAAGGGATAGAGGTTGACGCACACGAGGTCGAACGGCCGGATCCCGTTGTCCTCGAGCGCGCTGACGTCATCCTCGCGGTCGCGACGTGCCAGAATGCCGGCGTGGATGCGCGGGTGCAGCGTCTTGACGCGACCTCCCATCAGCTCGGGCATCGCCGTGAGCTCCGACACTTCGGTGACCTGCAGGTTCTGCTCCGTCAGCACGGCGCGCGTGCCGCCGCTCGCCACGAGTTCCAGCCCGAGCTCGGCCAGACCGGTCGCGAACACGTCGAGACCTGACTTGTCGTAGACGGAGATAAGCGCTCGCTCGATCATCGTGTCGCGGCGGAGCGTAGCTTCTCGACCAAACGGCCGGCCACCTCAGGCAGGAGGCGGTGTTCGATCTCGTGGATGCGGGCGTGGAGCGACTCGGGTGTGTCGCCCGGGACGACCGGGACGTCGCGCTGTTCGATCACCGGCCCGGTGTCGAGCCCCTCGTCCACGTAGTGCACTGTGACGCCGGTCATCGTCACACCGGCGGCGAGCGCCTCCTCGACAGCGCGCATGCCGGGAAAGGCCGGCAGCAGAGAGGGATGAACGTTGATGACGTTCGACGGAAAGCGATCCAGGAACGTCGGCGTCAGGAGATTCATGTAGCCAGCACACACGACGAATCGCACCCCGCGTCCCCGGAGCCAGTCAGCCATCGCCGAATCCCGCTCAGCGCGAGACGCGTAGGTGTCGATCGGGAACGACTCGGCATCGACGCCCGCGGCCCGCGCTCGCTCGAGCGCGAACGCGCCTTTCTTGTTGCTCGCCACCGCCACGACGGGCAACGCCGCGTCGAGCAGGGCCTGCAGGTTCGTCCCCGAGCCGGAGACGAGCACACCGATCATCGCTGAGCCACCGTCCCGGCCGCCGTCAAAGGAACGTCACGCCCTCGACGCCGGCCTCGATGCTGCCGATCACGGGGAAGCCCGCATTGCCGGCGTCGCTCGCCGGGACAACAGCGCACATCCCGATGCCGAGGTTGAACACCCGGCGCTGCTCCTCTTCCGACACTCCGTGGCTGGCGAGCCACGCGAAGGCCGGGTGGCGATCCCACGAGTCGGGATCGATCTGTGCACCAAGGCCGTCGGGCAGGACACGTGGCAGGTTGCCCGGTATCCCACCGCCGGTGATATGAGCAAGCGCGCGCACATCGCAGCCATTCCTGAGACGACGGATCTCGTCCCGGTAGCAGCGCGTCGGCGACAGCAGGAGGTCGGCGTCGAAGCCCCCGTCGCCGATCAGTCGGCGCACCAGCGTGAACCCGTTCGCGTGCAGCCCCGAGGACGGTAGGCCGATCACCGCGTCGCCACCAACGACTCGCGTGCCGTCGATCAGCTCGTCTCGGCGCACGACGCCAACGCACGTGCCGACGAAGTCGATCTCGCCGGCCGCGTAGACGTCGGGCATCTCGGCCGTCTCGCCGCCAAGGATCGCGCAGCCAGCGTCACGACAGACCTCGGCCGCACCTTCGACGAGCTCCGCAACCTGCCCAAGGTCGAGCTGCGCCGAGGCGACGTAGTCGAGCAGGAAGAGCGGATCCGCCCCGCAGGTCGAGACATCGTTGATGCAGTGAGCCGCAAGGTCTGCACCTGCGTCGCGCAGTCGACCGGCTTTCCGTGCGAGTATGAGCTTCGTGCCAACTCCGTCCGTCGTTGCCGCGAGCACCCGATCATCGTCGAGCGCGTACAAACCCGCGAACCCGCCCAGATCGGCGGCCACGCCCGGCGTACGTGTCGACTCGACGGCCGCGCGTAGCCGGTCAATGACGACCTCCGCCTTCCCGAGTGACACGCCCGCATCTTCGTACGCGGTACCCACGGGCCCATCCTAGGGAAGCGAGCTGCGGTTGCCGCCACGGTTCTGCGTGCCACCCTTCACCGCTCGGTCACTCGTCGTCACGATCGCGTGCATCGGGCTCGCTCTGCCTACGGGAGCGATCGCTGGAGTTGGACCCGCAGCCGCTGACGCACTCTCGTACACGCGGGCAGTAACCGTCGCAGACGGGGCCAGACCGCTCGACGGTACTCTCGTGGTGATCGACCCCGGCCATAATCCCGGCAACCGCGTTCACACGCAGCGAATCGCGCGCAGCGTCGACGCCGGCACGCTCACGAAGGCCTGCGACACCGTCGGTACGGCGACGCGGAGCGGCTATGCGGAATGGCGCCACAACCTACGGGTGGCCCGGCGCGTCGCGCGGCTGCTGGAGGCCCGGGGAGCGAGGGTGGTCATGACTCATGACGGCAAGCGCCCGCGGTGGGGACCGTGTATTACGCAACGCGCGCGAATCGCGAACAGACTCGGTGCCGATGTGGCCATCTCCATCCACGCCGACGGCCATCTCGGCCCCGGGCGCGGCTTCCACGTCATCCACCCTGCGTCGGTGGCCGGGCTCACCGACGACATCGCCGGCGCCTCACGCCGGCTTGCGCTAGACCTGCGCCGGGCGTACCGGCGCGCAACCGGACTCCCCGTGTCGAGCTACGCGGGCACCCGCGGTCTCCACGAGCGAGACGACATCGGTGGTCTCAACCTCTCCGATGTCCCGAAGGTGTTGCTCGAAACTGGGAACCTGCGCAGCGCGCGCGACGCGCGTCTCCTCACCACGGGCCGCTTCCAGTGGCGCGAGGCCCGCGGAATCGCCGACGGGCTGAGCGTGTTCCTGATCCGGTCGACGTCGTGAAGGTCTCTCGCGATCGAGGCCGATTGCCGATGAGGTGGGAGAGACGCTCCTTCGCAGCAATGACCACGGAACAATCGGAGAACTGGTGGACGCGCATGACACGCTCACCGAACGACACGTCAGAATCGCTTCATACCGCGCCACCCATCGACGCGTACCTCGTCGCTCAAGTGCGTGAGCTCACCGGGCGCGTTGAGCAGATGGAGGCGCTACACGCGCGTGAGGGGCGTCCGAATACCATGCGGCGACTCGTCGGCCGACTCGTGGGAGCACGTCACGCGGGCGAAGACCCCAGCACGCCGGCCGAGCCCGATACACCCTGAGTTAGCTCAGTCGACAGTCTCTGATCTCGGCACGCGGCCCGACGACTGCACGGTCGTCGCCTCACGCGGCCAACCGTGCCTGTGACCGTCTCTCGACCGGATGTTGCGGAACGCGCGTAGAGTCACGCGCGAAGCATGGAAGTCGTCCATCCAGCCGTGCGCCGCGCGCAAGCGGAGGCCAGAGCCGATCCTGAGGCGTTCTGGGCGAAGGCCGCGGCTGAGCTTCCGTGGTTCCGTCGCTGGGACTCGGTCTTCGAGGCGGATCCACCATCGTTCCGATGGTTCGTCGGCGGCGAGACGAACATCGCGCACAACTGCCTCGACCACCACGTCGCGGGCGGCGCTGGCGGTCGTGCGGCGCTCGTGGCGCTCAACGAGCGGGGCGAGGAGCGCGTATTCACATACGCCCAACTCCTCCACGAGGTGGAGCGGCTTGCGGCCGCGCTCCGGGGCCTCGGGCTGGGCAAGGGAGATCGGCTAACGATCTACATGCCTGTGTGCGCCGAGGCGATCGCGCTCATGCTCGCGACCGTCCGCATCGGCGCGATCCACTCCGTCGTCTTTGCCGGCTTCGGCGCCGGCGCACTCGGCGACCGCATCCGGGCCAGCGGCTCGCGTGCCGTGTTCACGTGCGACGTGACGTACCGGAAGGGCACGGACGTCCGCCTCAAAGAGATCGTCGACGATGCTCTTGCCGGCGACGATCACGTTGCCGAGCACGTCGTGGCATTGCAGCGAACCGCGAGTGCCATGCCGATGACCGAAGGACGCGACCTTTCGTGGGACGAGTTCCTGGCGCGCGGCGATGGCTACGAAAGCGGCGCTGTGGCGCTCGAGTCGAACGAACCCGCGTACATCCTCGCAACCTCGGGAACGACTGCGACGCCGAAGCTCACCGTTCATGCGCACGGTGGCTACCAGGTGGGGATCGCGAGCATGGCGCGGTGGTGCTACGGCATGCGTCCTGACGACGTCTGGTGGTCGACCTCCGACATCGGCTGGGTCGTCGGCCACAGCTACATCGTCTACGCGCCGCTGCTGATCGGCTGCACGACGATCGCCTACGAGGGCGCTATTGACCATCCAACGCCCGACGTGCTCTGGCGTATTGTCGAGCGCTTCGGGGTCACGGGGCTCTTCACGTCGCCCACGGCGGTGCGAGCCCTGATGCGCTACGGCGACGAGCCGGCGCGCGGCGCACGCCTCGACTCTCTGGAACGGGTCTTCTGCGCGGGCGAGGTGCTCAACCCACCCGCGTGGGAGTGGTTGCAGCACCGTGTCCTGGGTGATCGCATCCCGGTCATCGATCACTGGTGGCAGACCGAGACCGGCGCACCCGTGATCGGCAACCCGTACGGGATCGGGCTCTCCCCGATCAAGCCCGGCTCGGCCGGCGTACCGCTGCCGGGCATGGACGTATCGGTGAGAACGCTCGAAGGAGAGCCACTCCAAGCCGGCGAGAAGGGCATCCTCGTGCTCGAACGTCCGTTTCCTAGCCTCACGCCCACGCTGTGGAACGACCCCGACCGGTACGGCAAGGACTACTGGGGAAAGATCGACGGTGCGTACTTCACAGGCGACTCGACCCACATCGACGAGGACGGCTACGTCTGGTTCGCCGGACGCGCCGACGAGGTGATCAAGATCGCCGCGCATCGCCTGGGCACAATCGAGGTGGAGACCGCCTTCCTCCAGCACGAGGCGGTGGCCGAGGCCGGCGTGACGGGCCGACCCGATGAGGTGCGTGGCGAGGTGATCTCGGCCTTCGTCGCGCTGAAGCAAGGCTACGAGCCGTCGAGCGAGCTACGCGACGAGCTCACGTCGACGGTTCGTCGGGAACTCGGCGCCGTCGCAGTCATCGCCGACGTCAACTTCGTCGAGACGTTGCCCAAAACGCGGAGCGGCAAGATCATGCGCCGCGTGCTCAAGGCAGTCGTACTCGATCAGCAGCCGGGCGACATCACGACGATCGAAGACGAGGGGTCCGTGGACGAGGCGCGCCAGGCCTGGCTCGATATGAAGGCTGCGATCGACGACGCCTGACCGGCGCCGGTCCGCATGCCTAGCCGTCCGGCTCGGAGCGTTTGGGCGGCGAGAGGATCTCGACGACCCTGCTCGTCAGCGCCTCCGCCAGAGACAACTCCTCACCGTCGATCGGCTCACCGCGAACGTACAACGCCTGGCGACCCGGGGCGGAGCCGATTCTGCCCTCGACGACCCGCGCCGACCAACGGTAGAGGCGGAGCGAGCCGTCGAATCGAGGGAGGCGGGCGTCGAAGCGCGCGACCACCGAGGGATCGTCGCCCGACTGTGGTGTCAGTTGCTCCAGGTCAGACCGGTGGAGCAGCTCGAAGAATGGCGCGCCCACGAGCGCTTCCCGTCCCCGGCCCAACTCGACCTCCCAGGCCTGGCTAAGACGCTCGACGGTGCCGTCGAGACCGACGATCGCGACGAGCCCGCCAGAGTGCCCTGCCGGGGAGCCCGTACCCTCGTCGTTCTGTTGCTCGTCTCCTAGTTCAGTCATCGCGGCGGCGGTCCTCGACTCATTGTGCTGGTTAGCCGCGACGTCGCCCACCCCCGATCGGCGCCACGACTAAGATCGCCCGGCCCAACTCATGTTCGAACGCACGATCGACATCCGCTGGCGCGACCTCGATGCCCTCGGCCACGTGAACAACGCGGTGTACACGACGTACCTCGAGGAGGCTCGAGACCGCTGGCTGCTGCAATCGCTTGAGGGCATCACCCCGATTACCGAGTTCGTGCTCGTGCACGTCGCGATCGATTACATGAGCGAGATCGTGTTCTCCGACGAGCAGGGGACGTCCACCTGTCGCCCGCTGCGCATCGGCACGTCAAGCATTACCACGAGCGAGACCGTCATCAAGCGGAACGGTGAGCTCGCAGCGAAAGCGGAGGCGGTGATGGTCGCGCGCGACCTCGAGGCCGCCGCATCGAGACCGTTGCGGCCAGACGAGCGCGGCGCGATCGAGGCACAGCTTCCGGCGACGGTCGAGAGCGCGACGAGCGACAGCTCGACGGCGACAAGCGAAACCTGACGGACGGAGGAACGATGAAGCACGTGCCGATCGACAAGAGCCAGGCCGGCCCGCCGGCCGACCCCGATTGGTTCCCGGGCGGGGGCGTACTCCAGCAACGGATTCACACACCCGACGAGAACGGAAAGCCGGAGCTGCTCAGCGTGTGGTTCGACGCCGGCTCGCGTACGAAGCCGCATACCCACCTGGACGATCAGATCCTGCACATCATCGAGGGCAACGGAGTCGTTGCGACCGAGACCGAGAAGCGCCGAGTCGGGTCGGGCGACATCGTCGTCATTCCCGCGGGCGTCTGGCACTGGCACGGGGCGACGCCGGAGTCGGCCATGTGCCACATCTCGGTAAAGCCCAAGGGACAGACCGATTGGAGCGCGCCGTTCGGCGACTGGGAGAGCTACATGGAGGGCGCCGAGTAGTCGACGGCCCCCCTATTCGCCAGCGACGGTCATCTGCTCGCCGTCGACGGCCTGGAGCCGTCCCAGTAGTGCGAGGGTCGCCAGGCAGAGAACGGCGACCAGCACGAACGGCGCTGCGTCCCCAATACTGGCCGCGAGCAGACCGGCGAGCACCGACCCGACGAGCGCTCCGGGCGCGAACGCGAGGTTCGCGAGTGCCAGACTCAGGGTGTGGCTCAAGCCGAGACGCTCCGCGCGATCCATGACGAGCGCGAGCGAGGGCGCCCAGAACAGGCTGTAGGCGATCGCTGCGGCGCCGATCACGGCCGAGGTCGCCCAACGGTCATGGACCAGCGGCAGCACGACCGCTGAAGCGGCCGCTGCGGCCAGCCCGGCTCGAAGGATGGGTACTCGACCCAGGCGATCGGACAGTCGACCGGCGATCGGGTTGGTGAGCGCCTCCAGTGACGCGGCGACGACGAACGTCACAGTGACGCCCAGCACGCCCCAGCCGGACTCCTCGAGCCGTAGTGGCCCGAGCACCAGGATCGTGCCCACGAGCAACGCCGGGAGGGCGAGCAACCAGAGACCGGTCGCAACCGTTCGGTCGCGAGCCGCTCGAAACAGCAGGCGAAGCGGCTGATCCGCGAAGTGAGGGGCCGAGCCGATGGCCAGAGCCGCAAGCGCAAGCGCCACAGTAAGCGCGGCGCAGGCGCCATAGACAGACGCGCGACTGAAGGCGGCGGCGGCGCCTCCGACGACAGGACCCAGCAGCGCCCCGACGAGTGCGATACCGATCGCGACGCCGATGAGCTCGCCGCGACGTTCTGGAGGAGTTGCTGCAACGAGCCACGCCAAGCCCGCCGTCCAGCAGAGAGCGGCACCCCCGCCCAACACGAAACGACTGAGATTGAGGAGCCAGATGTCATCGAGCACGCCGAAAGCCACGCTCCCGACACCCAGCGCAAGCAGTCCGATGACGAGCGTCGTCTTCGCGCCCAACCGCTGGGCCATGAGCGCGCCGGGAAGCGACCAGACCACCACTCCGAGCGCGTACGCTCCGACGAGCACGCCCGCCTGCCACTTGGCCAGGCCGAGCTCGTCCTGCAGCTCGGGCAGCAACGGCGCGATCGACGAGCCGAGCATCGTCTCGACGAGCACGACGACACACACGTAGACCAGCAGTCGTCGCATGCCGGTCGCGGTCTGCTAGCCGGTCTCGGAGTCTACGCCGGCGCTGGCTCGAAACGCAGCTTCCGGAGCCGGAGATCCTCAGGAATCTGCGTTGGATACTCGCCTGTCAGGCACGCGCGGCACACAGACGTGGTCGGCTGCCGCGTCGCGAGTTGCAGTGCCTCGAGCGAGAGGTACGCGAGACTCGTCGCGCCGATTCGCTCGCGCACGTCCTCGACCTGGCGACCGGCTGCGATCAACTCGCCCTGATCGGCCATGTCGATTCCGTAGAAGCACGGCGAGACGATCGGCGGCGACGAGATCCGTACGTGTACCTCTCGTGCGCCGGCTTCGTACAGCATCGCGACGATCTGGCTCGTCGTGCTCCCACGAACGATCGAGTCGTCGACAACGACGATACGCTGGCCTGCGATCTCGCCGAGAGGATTGAACTTGGCGCGGATCCCTTGCTCGCGCATCGCCTGATCGGGCTCGATGAACGTCCGCCCCACGTAGCGATTCTTGATCAGACCCTCCATGTACGGAATCCCGCTGCCGCGCGCGAACCCGATTGCCGCCGGCGTCCCCGAGTCGGGGATCGGTATGACCAGGTCTGCCTCGACCGGGGACTCCTCGGCCAGGAGCTCCCCCATCCGAACACGTGAGCCGTGCAGCTCGACGTCGCCGAGCGTTGAGTCAGGTCGGGCGAAGTAGATGTACTCGAAGATGCAGAGCGATTCGTTCTCGACGCGCTCGGACTGCGTACTCGTGCAGCCGTCTCCGTCGATCACGACCATCTCTCCTGGCAACAGTTCGCGCACGGTCTCTGCACCGATCAGGTCGAACGCGCAGTTCTCGGAGGCGAGCAGCCAGTCGTCCTCAAGCCGCCCCAATGCGAGTGGCCTGATCCCATCGGGATCGCGAAAGCCGACGAGCTTTCCCTCACTCAGGACAACGGCCGAGAACGCACCTTCGATCTGCGCCATCGTCGCGACGACCGCCTCGTCGAGCGGCCGCTCATCATGGGCGATGAGCGCCGCGATCACCTCGGTATCCGAGGTCGAGCCGAGCCGGATGCCACGTTCGAGCAGCTGCTCGCGCAACTCGGCGGTGTTCGTGAGGTTGCCGTTGTGACCCAGCGCGACAGAACGAGCGTTGCCGTGCTGCACGATCGGTTGAGCGTTCAGCCAGTGCGTCGACCCTGTGGTCGAATAGCGACAGTGGCCGATCGCCGCCTCGCCGCCGAGGCCACGTAGCCTTGCCTCGTTGAAGACCTGAGCGACGAGCCCCATCTCTCGTAGCGTTACGAGCTGCCCGCTGTCCGAGGTGGTGATCCCCGCTGACTCCTGCCCACGGTGCTGCAGAGCGTAGAGCCCAAAGTAGGTCAAGCGCGCGATGTCGCGGCTCGGCGCGTAGATCCCGAAAACGCCGCACATCTCTAGCCCATCATGACCCGTGCCAGGCCATCTCCATACGTCGAGGCTAGCTCTTTCAGCTCGATCCCGAGCAGAGAAGTCCCGCCGACCCGACCGATCTCGCGACTCGGAACGCCCAGCTCGTGCACGAGCGAGACCCTATCTGGAGCGCAGGCGACAACCGCCTGGCCCGCCCCTTCACCAAAGAGCATCGCCGCATCCCATTCCAGATCCAGCTCGGCGCCGAGGTCGGACCAGATGGCGCTCTCGGCGAGCGCAACGGCGAGCCCGCCCTCCGCGACATCGTGCAGCAGCGAGACCTCGGGCGCGATACGCCAGAGCCCCTCGATGAGGGCGACCTCTGCCGCGAGGTCGAGCTGTTCGAGCTCTCCCCCCGCGGTCCCGAGACACACGGCCTGGTACTCCGATCCTGCAAGCCTGCGCGCGCCGCGGCCCAGGATCAGAACGACGTCGCCCGCGCGCCAGCGACCGGGCACCGCGTGCACGTCGTCGACCAGACCAACACACCCCACCGCCGGTGTCGGGTAGATCGCCTCGCCGTCTGTCTCGTTGTAGAGCGAAACGTTGCCCGACACGATCGGCGTCTCGAGCGCCTCGCACGCGAGCGCCATTCCCTCGATCGTCTCCGCCAGCTCCCAGGCGATCTCAGCCTTCTCGGGGTTGCCGAAGTTCAGACAGTTCGTCATTGCGATCGGCCGACCGCCCGCACACGCGACGTTGCGTGCAGCCTCGAGTACTGCAAGCGAGCCGCCTGTGCGTGGATCGATCCGCGCCAAGCGACCGGCGCCGTCCAGTGAGACAGCCAATCCGCGCCGGCCGCTGAGCGTGAGCACTGCAGCGTCGAGACCAGGGCGACGGACGGTGCGCGACTGAACGAGGTGATCGTACTGCTCGTAGACCCACGCCCTGCTCGCAACGTTCTGCGAGCCCAGGAGCTGTAGGAACTGGGCCGGCGACGCCTCGACCGGCGCATCGGTCGTCGGTCGGGCAGACGGAACGCGCGGGTGCCGGGCCACGTCGTAACGTGGTGCATCCGTGAGGTGCGTTGCCGCGATCGAGCCGACCTCGTCGCTATCGAAAAAGCACCGAAGGAGGCCGGTGTCGGTCACCTCACCCAGCACGGCCGAGGGGAGCTCCCACTTCCGGAACACGGCCTCGGCCGCATCGAGTCGCTCGGGCGACACGACGGCGACCATGCGCTCCTGGCTCTCGGAGATCATGATCTCGGCCGGCACCATGCCGGCCTCGCGCTGAGGCACGCGATCGAGGTGGACGTCGACACCGGAGCCGCCCCTGGCGGCCATCTCGGAGAGGGATGAGGCAAGGCCTGCGGCGCCAAGATCCTGGAGTGAGACGACATGGCGCTCTTCGACCAGTTCGAGGCTCACTTCGATCAGCTTCTTGCCCATGAATGGATCGCCGATCTGAACGGTCGGGCGCTTGTCTGCGTCATCGTCCGAAAGCTCCTGGCTCGCGAGCGCGCTGGCCCCACCGATGCCGTCGCGGCCCGTGGTCGCCCCGTACAGCACGATCAGATTTCCAGGACCGCTCGCCGTTGCCCGCGTGACGCGATCTGCAGGCAGCAGGCCTACGCACATCGCGTTCACGAGGCAGTTGTGGCGGTAGGCAGAGTCGAATACGCATTCGCCGCCGACGTTGGGTACACCGACGCAGTTGCCGTAGTGGCCGATTCCAGCCACGGCGTTCGCGAAGAGCCACCGCTGGTGCGGCTCCTCGAGCTCACCGAAGCGAATGGAGTCCAGAAGTGCGATCGGGCGCGCACCCATCGCGACGATGTCGCGCAGGATCCCGCCGACGCCGGTGGCGGCACCTTGGAACGGCTCGACAGCCGACGGATGATTGTGACTCTCGACCTTGAACGCGAGTGCGAGCCCATCGCCGACCGCGACGACGCCCGCGTTCTCGCCGGGGCCCTGCAACACGTGCTCGCCAGCCGACGGAAACCGTCGCAACAGTCGAGCCGAGTGCTTGTAGCCGCAATGCTCCGACCAGAGGAGCGAGAAGACGGCCAGCTCGAAGTCGTTGGGGACGCGATCGAGCCGCTCCTCGATGCGATCGAACTCGTCGTCGGTCAGCCCGAGCGTTCGGTGCAGTGGCTGCCGAATGGAAGATGTCAACCGCGTCAGGACGGGAAGTAGCGTCGCACCGGAGCGCCCACTCTAGTGGGTTGGTCCGCCAGTCCCGGTTCGCGGCGGCGTCGCCGATAGCCTCCGCTGGTGACCACCGAGCGCGACACCATGCTTTACGGGGTGCACCTGCTGCCGCTTGCGGCGGTCTGGGGCGCCTCGTACCTCTTCATCGAGGTCGCTCTCGACGAGCTGGCGCCGGCGACCCTGATGGAGATCCGGCTGTTGCTGGCCACGGCCGTCCTCGCCGTCGTACTGTTTGCGCGCACGAGCGTGGGCGACACCTGGCGCGGCCTCCGACGGATCTGGAAATCCGCGTTGATCCTGGGTTGCTTCAACGCTGCCGTCCCGTTCACGCTGATCGCCTGGGGCCAGACGCGCGTCGATTCGGGCGTCGCCGCGATCACCATTGCAACAGTCCCGATCTTCGTCGTCCTGCTCGCGACTCGATTCCGACGGACGGAACGCGTACGAGGCCTGAGACTCGCGGGCATTCTCCTCGGCCTCGCCGGTGTCGGCGTGCTCGCGGGCGTCGACCCGGTGGGTGGCCTGCCCGCAGTCGTTGGAATCATCGCCACAACGACAGCGTCCCTGTGTTATGCGGCCGGCACTCTCTACACGCAGATCAAGCTCGAGCGAGTCTCCCCGATCCTCGTTGCCTTCGCCACCACGGCTGGCGGCGCACTTCTGCTATTGCCCTGGGCCGCGGTCGAGGCGCCCGGAACCACACCAAGCTGGAAGGTGATCGGCGCGGTCGTTGCGTTGGCCGTACTCGGGACCGCCTTCGCGCAGATCATCTACTACCGGATGATCGCCCTGTTCGGTTCGACACGCGCGTCGCTGATCGCCTATCTCGTTCCGCCGGTCGCACTGATCTACGGAACGTTGATCCTCGACGAGCCGCTGACACTCAACGTCCTGCTCGGCCTTGCGCTCGTACTGATCGGCATCGCGTTCGGCTCAGGGCTGACGTGGCGCTGCAGAACCGTCGCTCCGCAGGCGAGCTGAGCACGAAGGCCGTGCCGAGAGCCCAGGCAGGGCGCCCGGGCGCCCATGCGCGAGGGCCGGGCGGCTCGCGCTAGGGCCGCGTCTCGACGCGCTCGATTCGACGCAGGAGGTCGGTCGCGCCGGGCGGCGTGTCGACGGCCTTGGCCACATCGAAGCCCGGGCCTCCGTCGAGCTCGTCCGAGCCGAGACCCCCGCGCAGCGTGTCGTTACCACTACGCCCGAACAGGCTGTCTCTACCGGCGTTTCCAACGACCGTGTCGGATCCCCTGCCACCATCGAGAAGATCCCGACCCGCGCCACCGCGCAGGAGATCGGCGCCCCGGCCTCCGACCGCGCGATCGGCCCCGGATCCGCCGCTCGCGATGTCCGCGCCGGCAGCACCGAGGAGCGTGTCCGCCCCGCCGCCGCCGAGCATCGTGTCGCGCCCGCGCTGACCGAGCAGCCGATCGCTGCCTCGCTTTCCGCGGAGACTGTCGTTCCCGCGCCCGCCACGGAGCGCGTCGTCGCCGGCGCCACCAACGAGCGTGTCAGCACCACGTCCGCCGAATACCTCGAGATCGACCGCGGCGTCAAGCCCGCTTGCATCGACGCTGTCGGCGCCCGCGCGCGCCCGCACATCGATCTCCTCGGTTGTCGTGAGCTCGAGCCCGTAGTCGGCGCCCTCACCGCGCTTGACGATCACGCCCGCCCCGACCGTTCGCAGGATGTAGCGGTCGGCCCCGGTCGTTCCGCGAATGGTCAGCGAGTCAGCGCCCGCGCCACCGTTCACGGCCACGGTACCGAAGGAGAAGCTCGAGAAGCTCTCGCTGATCAGCACGCCGTCGTTCCCGTCGCCTAGCTCGAGCTCGACCCGTTCGAAATCGAAGAGGTCGCCAACCCTGTTTCCTGCATGCAGGATCCTGACGGAGCCCGCGGGGCCGCCATCCTCGCGCAGGTCGACGGTGAAGACATCGACCCCGTTGCTGCCCGCGACCATGTGCGTATTCGAACCCGGGCCGCCGATGAGCGTGTCGTTCCCGTCTCCCGTCGCCCACTTCGTGAGGTCGTCGCCACCGCCTCCGGTCACGATGTCGTTGCCTCTTCCACCGATGAGCGTGTCCGGGCCAGCACCTCCCCCGAGCATGTCGGCGCCGAGACCTCCTAGCGCCATCGCGGGTGGGCCGACCCAGCTGTCGAGGTCGATCAGGTCCTCGCCCGGGCCGCCATGAAACTCGGCGCTGGCGAGGCCTTGCACGCCGCTCACGTCGAGACCGAGCAGCGTGTCAGCGCCATTCTCGCCGTCGACGACCAGCGTCTCGACCGTACCGAAGTGAATCCGCGTCGTCACCGAGCCGACCAGGTCAACCGCTCCTCCACCGACTACGAGCGGCGATGCACGCACGGTAAAGACCTCGTCCTCGGCTGTACCAGTGACGCGCTGCGTGTCGGCGCCGGCGCCACCAAGGAGCGTGTCGTCGCTCGCGGCGGGCGTCGTGACGTAGAGGTCGTCTCCCCCCTCGCCAGAAACCTGATCGCGCAGCTCGCTGCCGATGATCGTGTCGTTGCCCTCGCCCGCGTTGACCGTGACGAGCGGCGTCAGCGTGAAGGCGGAAGTCGTGATCCCAACGAGATCAATCGAGTCGGCACCACCCCCGCCGGTCACGTCGATGGCGTTGATCGACGCGCAGAGAAACGGTCCGCCGGGAATGACGGCGCCGGGAACATCGACGTTCCCACCGACGCAGCTAGGAGCGATCGAGTCATCGGCGCCGTCACCAGCAATCGTGAGAACACCGGTGGTGACGTCGGCGCTCACCGCGCCGTGTGCTTGTTGGGCTGCGCCAAACGATGCGGCAAGAAGCGTTCCGACGACGAGAACGCGGCAGGAGATCGGATCGATGCGTAGCAACGCGGCCTCCCTTCCGAGCTCAGACGACGCTTGCATAGTGCCAGCCTGGGCTGACAGCCTCAGCCGTCAGGCCGCACGCGACGAGCTCGGGCCGGCCGTAGTCCCGCGCGGCGTCGTTCAGCAGCCGAACGCCGGCGGCGGGTGTCGGAATGCCCTCGCGCCGGCGGTGCCCGCGAGTCTCTGCTTCGAGTTCGCGCGGGACGAGCACGCGCGAGGGTATCCCCTTATCTCGCCTTTCGGTCGGTGTAGCCTGCACCGTATGGAGCTGATCCATACGTGCTATCGGGTCACCGACCCGGGGAGGTCAGTGGCGTTCTACGAGACGCTCGGTCTAGAGAAGCGCCGCGAGTTGCCGATCGGTGACGAAGCGATCAACATCTTCCTGGGTGTCCCCGGAAAGCCTGGCCCGGAGCTCGAGTTGACGTACAACTTCGGTGTCGACAGCTACGAACTCGGCACGGCGTACGGACATGTTGCGTTGACCGTCGAGGATCTCGACGCAACGCTGGAGCGGCTGAAGGGGCAGGGAATCGAGCCCGAGAAGCCCCCCTACACGGTCCGTGCAGGTGGCTCAAGGCTGTGCTTTGTCAGGGATCCCGATTCGTACAGAATCGAACTGATCGAGCGCTCCGGCGAGAGCTACTAGGTCGACGGCTATAGCCAGCCGGGACGGGCGCCAACGGCCGCGGCCATTCGCGGCCCTACATCCGCACGCACGAACGGGGGCCGGAGGAAGCGGATCCAGGCGCGCGGCGTGAAGTACGAACCGCGGAGTTCCTCGAGTACCTCGCGCGTCCACCGCTCGCCCTCCGCCATCGGCCCGCCTTGCATCACGGCCGCGCGGGCGGTACAACTTCGGACGAGATGACCTTTCTCTTCCTGGGTATCGTCGTCGCGGTCGTTCTGCTCTTCGTGCTCAACCCGCGGCGCTGGCGCGCGCTCTCCAAGAGCGCGCACCACATCGCCCGCGATATCCGAGCCGGCAGTGAAGAGGAACACGACAGGGACGCCGAGGACGACGACGCGAACAAGTGACGCGCGTCACGCGCGTAGCGTCGCCGCCCGATTGAACGCGTAGAGCGAGCGTTCCACCTCATCACGGCCCGCGCCACGGGCGATGAACACGATGCGTGACCGTTGATCCTCGTCGGGCCACTGCTCAAGATGAACGGGCGGATGCACGACGTGCTGCACCCCGTTTAAGAGCAGCGGTCCCGGATCGCCCACGTTCAGCAGCCCCTTGACGCGCAGGATGTGCTCACCACGCGCCTGGAGGAGCATGGTCAGCCAGACGCCGAACGCCGTCCAGTCGATCTCCTCGTCGAGGATCAGGCTAAAGGCGTGCACGTCGTCGATGTGGTTCGGGTGCGATAGCTCGAGGTCGCGAACATCGTGTTCCCGCCCGCCAAACAGCGTCTCCGGCTCGATCCGTCCCTGAACGACACGAAGCATCGGCGCGGTCGGGTTGATGCGCGCGAGCCGGGCCTCGAGTTGCTCGACCTCGGCAGCGTCAGCGATGTCGGTCTTCGTGACGACGAGGCGATCGGCCACCGCGGCCTGCTTCGCCGATTCAGGCTGCCGGTCGAGCTGGTCCGAGCCGTTGACGGCGTCGACCGTCGTGACGACTCCATCCAGCTCGAAGTGGTGCTGGACCACGGGCTCGGAGAGCAGCGTGAAGAGAATCGGCGCAGGATCGGCAATCCCGGTTGTCTCGACCACGACCCGCCGAAAATCAGGAATCTCGTAGCGGACGCGACGCGAGAACAGATCGCGAAGCTCGTCAGCGAGGTCGCCACGCATCACACAGCACACGCAGCCGGAGTCGAGGACGACGGTCCGCTCGTCGACCTGACTCACAAGATGATGGTCGATACCGATCTCGCCAAGCTCGTTGACGATGACCGCGGTCTCCCCCATGCCGGGGTGAGCAAGCAGCTCTGCCAGCAATGTTGTCTTTCCGCTACCGAGGAAGCCTGTGAGCAGCGTGACCGGGTGCTTAGCGTTGGACATGCGCCTCGAGCGTCTCCATCAGACCTTCATCAAGCGGGTCGAGGGGCCGACCGGCGAGCTCTTCGGCCGCCTGCCACAGCGTGCCGACATCCCGGACGACCACGGAGCCGCCCTTGCCGTTACGGACCGTGTACACCGATCCGGCCCAGTCGTCGAGCGAGAGCCCGTAGTGCCCAAGGATCTGGTTGAGCAGACGCACGCGACTGGCTCGAGCACGCCGACCACCGTCTGTTTCGGCCCAATGGTCCGAAAGCAGGGCTCCACACAGAACGCACATGCGTCCGTTATAGCGACGTCCGAGCACGGTTCGCGGCGCCGACGTCGTCTCCCTATGCCAACCGCGATCAGCTCCGATCGCCTAACTTGCGCCGGACGAGCGACCAGTCACCGCGCTGGCGAGTCAACACGAAGGGACGAACAATGGCGAAGGAGATTCTTTGCGCTTTCGGAGTCGACGTCGATGCAGTCGCCGGCTGGCTCGGTTCATACGGAGGCGAGGACTCGCCTGACGACATCTCACGAGGGTTGTTCGCAGGTGAGGTCGGCACGCCCCGGCTCCTCGACATGTTCGCCAAACACGACCTGACGACCACGTGGTTCATCCCAGGTCACTCGATCGAGACCTTCCCCGGGGAGACACAACAGGTCGTAGACGCCGGCCACGAGATCGGCATCCACGGCTACTCGCACGAGAACCCGATCTCGATGACCCCCGAGCAGGAGGAGAAAGTCCTCCTGAAGTGCATCGATCTCGTGACGGAAGTCTCCGGGAAGCGCCCGCGCGGCTACGTCGCGCCGTGGTGGGAGTTCTCGCGCGTCACGAACGAGCTACTGCTGAAACACGGCATCAAGTACGACCACTCGCTGATGCACCGCGATTTCACGCCGTACTACGTCCGCGTCGGCGACAGCTGGACGAAGATCGATTACTCGATCCCCGCCGAGGACTGGATGAAGCCGCTCGAACGGGGCGAGGAAACCGACCTGATCGAGATTCCAGCCAACTGGTACCTCGACGACCTCCCACCGATGATGTTCATCAAGGCGGCTCCGAACAGCCACGGATTCGTCAATCCACGAGACATCGAGCAACTCTGGCGCGATCAGTTCGACTGGGTCTACAGGGAGCTCGACTACGCCGTGTTCGGGATGACGATTCACCCCGACGTGAGTGGCCGCCCGCAGGTGCTGCTCATGCTCGAGCGCATGATCGACCACATCAACAAGCACGCCGGGGTCCGCTGGGCAACTTTCGAGGAGATCGCGGACGACTTCGCGCAGCGCTCACCGCGAACGTAGGGCTGGCTGCGCAAACACCCCCTGCGGGGGAGGCCGGACCGGCGACCAGAGCGTAGTCTCGACGTCGACCTGTCCTTGCCCGCTCCCGCCGACACCCCCGAACGCGACGAGCTCGACGCGCCCCGCTCGCCCGCGGAGGCGGCCGGGATGTTCCGGCGACTCGCGCATAGCCTCGACGATCGTGAAGCTATTCTGCGAACCCGCGAGAAGGCGGTCGCCGACCGCTCTTCGGTGCTCGCCGAACGGGCTCGCGAGCTCGCCCACCTCGAGGCGCTGGTCGCCGCCCGAGAGGAGGTCGTCCGCCAGCGCGAGGCCCGTATCGACTCGGCGAGTGACAGGCTTCGCGCGGACGCTGCCGGGCTCGAGCTCAGATTCGGCAAGTTCGCTGGAGCGAGGGAGGCGCTGAAGCGGGCAGCCGACCTCGACAAGTTCGAGCTCGAACTCGTAGCGCGCGAGCTCGCGGTGGAGCTGCGGGAGTCGGCCTGGTGGAGTCAGGTCACAGGACGCGAGACCGCGCTGCCCGAGAGGGCGACGGAGCCACTGCATCGAGGACGCTGATCGTGCGGGCTAGGAGCCCGTGCCCTTGCGCGCTTTGTGGACGGCCTCAGCTCGCCGCTTGTCGCGCGATTTCTTCTTGCGCTGGCGATCACTTCGCCATCGCTTAACAGGTCGGGCTCCTCTACCCACGAGGGCTACACCATAGCTGATGGTCGGTTAGGGTTTTCGACCACCCGACCGGGAGCGCCGATGACTCTACGACCCGAGCGAACACTCGCTGAGCTCCGCGAGTTGCGAGAGATGACCGGGACCCACGACGGGGCCCAGCGGGTGTGCTGGACCGAGACCTGGGCGCAGTCGCGCGCGTGGCTTCGCGACAAGCTCGACGAACTTCCGGTCGCGATCGAGGGCGACGAGGCCGGAAACCTGTGGGCGACGTTGCCGGGCGACTCCGATCGGGCGGTTGTGATCGGAGGTCACATGGATTCGACGCCGGACGGCGGGTGGCTCGACGGCTGCCTCAACACGCTCGCCGGCCTCGAATCACTCCGACGCATTGCCGGCGAGGGAACGCCTCCCGTGACGATCCGTCTCGTCGACTGGGCCGATGAGGAAGGCGCGCGCTTTGGCCGAAGTCTGCTCGGCTCGAGCGCTTGCTCGGGCACGCGCGAGATCGAGAGCGTCCGAACGCTGACCGACCGTGAAGGCGTGCTCCTCCCAGACGCGCTGCTGGAGCACGGCGTTGAGCTCGACCGGATGAAGGACTGCCACACGCAGCTCGCAAACGCCGCCGCCTACCTCGAGCTTCACATCGAGCAGGGGCCCGTGCTCGAGCGACTCGATCTTCCGCTGGGCGCGGTGCTGGGAACCTTCGGTGTGGAGCGCCACCTCGTGCGCTTCACCGGCCAGGCGGCCCACTCTGGATCGACGCCGATGGCGGATCGCCGGGACGCGTTCGCCGGCGCTGCACGCTTCTCGCTCGAGGTGCACGAGCACACGCGCAACACGGGCCAGGGCGCGGTGTCGACGACCGGCAGCGTCGTGCTGAAGCCCGGAATCGTCACCGCGGTCGCCGGCGAGTGCGAGATCACGCTCGACCAGCGGCACCTCGACGCGAACGTGCTCGCCGGCGAGCTGGCGCACGCGCGCGAGGCCAGCGAACGAATCG
>JAUVPB010000193.1 GCA_030598925.1 Actinomycetes bacterium | reverse complement strand
GCCCGTTTCGCGTGGCGGCAACCATCACGTTTCCGCTCGCCCGCTCCGGCATGCTGGCCGGGGCAACACTCGTGTTCCTCAGCACGCTGAAGGAGCTTCCGGCGACCCTGCTGCTTCGTCCGACCGGCTTCGACACACTCGCCACCGAGGTCTGGAAGTTCACCGAGATCGGCTCCTACTCGCGGGCAGCGCTGCCCGCGCTGCTGTTGATCGTCGTAGCGGCACCATTCGTCTGGTTCGTCTCGGGCCGTCGCGGCAGCTCGCTCGGATCTCCGGGATAGCCGAGAGACCGTAGCCGCTCTCATTGGGCGTCAGGCGCCCGGTCGTTTAGGATCCGCTCCCATGTCAACGTCGGACCCGACGACAGCCGCAGACTTCGCGAACGAAGAGCTCGAAGAGAGCGGTCGGCCGTTCCGAGCCCTCTACGCGCACTGGGAAGCGCACCAGTGGTCGCCGCTCGAGCTCGATCTGACAACCGATGCCGAGAGCTTCGCGGCGCTGGATGACGAGGGCCGCGAGGCCTTCATGTGGATCTTTGCGCATCGCTTTCATGCTGAGTTCAGCGTTGCGAGCCTGCTCGCGCCGTTTCTGCAGCACGCGCCCAACTACGAGATGCAGCTGCTCATCGCGACGCAGGTTTCGGACGAGCACCGCCACCTCCAGAGCGTGCTGCGCGTGTATGAAGAGGTCTTCGACGTGCGAGCAGGCTTCGAGGCGATCCAGCAACTTGCCGACGCACACCGGGACGTCATCGCCGACACGCTCTACGCAGCGCTCGACGAGAAGATCGGCAATCTCGCCACGACCGGGACGGAGGAGGACTACGTCAAGGCGGTCGTCTGCTACCACATCCTCGGTGAGGGCGTTGCCGCGCGCACCGCCCAGAATCTGGCAGCGGGTCAGTACGACCGGTACGGCGACTTCCCGGGTCTGGAGAAAGGGCAACACCACGTTGCGCGTGATGAGGCGAGGCACATCGGCATCGGCGTCACGTATCTGCGCCAGATGCTCGCGCAGCACCCGGACGCCCGTGGCTGGGTCGATTCGATCCTCGACGAGTTCGCCGTTTTCGCGTCCGACCTGCTCGAGAGGGCCCTGTCGGACGACATGGACGACCAGGTGATCGCAGGCTACGGCGTCGGATCGGTCGGGTTCTACGAAGAGGCGATCCGCCAGCTGCAGATTCGCATGCGCTCTGTCGGCTACCTGCAGGACTGAGCGAGGGGACCGAGGCTCGGGTTACACCGCGCCGGGATCGTCGTCGCCGCGCATCGCCTCGGCCGCGCAGCGCGCGCGCTCGTGGACGCGCGCGCGTCTGTCCGCGAGCTCCTCGACACCCTCGCCGCCGTTGGGGCCGCTCGTTGCGTCCTGCGCGCCGTCGTCGCGTTCCGGTTCGAGGCGCGCTTCGCCCACGACGTCCTCGGCCAGTGCGTCGGCTGACTCGGAGGACGCCACGCCCTCGCGCTCGCGCGCTTGGTCGAGTTTGCGGCGAAGCTCAGCTGCCTGGTCGCCGGCCACGTCCGTTCCCGTAGAACCGGGGTCACTTCGCTCGACAGCATCCGGCTGGGTGGCGCGCCGTCGTCGCACAAGCCGCGTCGCTGCTATTCCCGCAGCGGCCCCTAGGAACAGAGCAGCAAGACGTTTCATTCCCATCACCCTCTCATGACAGTCGGACAATGACAAGCACGACCTTCTCGCTATACTCGGCCTACTTCCTGCCACACCATGCGTCAGCCCATTCCGAGGCCGACGCCACCCCGGTGGGGCCGCATAAGACCGAAGGAAGGAGTACTCGGGACCATGAATGCCTACGAAGTCATGCTGATGCTCGATGCCGAGCTCGGCGAAACAGAACAGGGTGAGATCGTTGGCCGCTGCAAGGAAATCGTCGAAAAAGACAACGGAAACTGGCTCGACGCGAAGGACTGGGGCAGGCGGAAGCTCGCGTACGAGATCGACCACAAGAGCGAGGGCTTCTACCACCTGCTGTCGTTTGACTCGAGTTCCGAGGCGCTCCACGAACTCACCCGTGTGATGAAGATCACCGAGGGCGTCGTACGACACATGGCGGTGCGACGTATAGAGGAATCGGATGCCGGCGCGGCGCCACCGCCCGCATCGACGGACTAGCTGCGAGGAGAGGGGCTCACGGTGGCAAGCATCAACCGCGTCACGTTGGTAGGAAACCTCACCCGGGATCCAGAGCTTCGGCACACGCCGAGCGGAACACCGGTGTGCAAGCTGAGAATCGCCGTCAACACTCGCCAGAAGGACGGCAGCACCGGTGAGTGGGGCGAGAAGCCAAACTACTTCGACGTCACCGTCTGGGGAGGCCAGGGCGAGAGCTGCGCCCAGTACCTCAGTCGAGGACGACAGGTCGGCGTCGACGGTCGCCTCGACTGGCGGGAGTGGGAAGCCCAGGACGGAACGAAGCGCCAGGCAGTCGAGATCATCGCCGACGCTGTGCAGTTCCTCGGCAGCCGGCAGGAAGGCGAAGGCGAAGGCGGCGGCGGCGCTCAGACTTCGCAGGGCTCGCAGTACGTCCCGGCCGGGGCAGTTGCGGCCGACACGTCCGACTTCAGCCCAGCCTCCGGCTCCGACGACGACATCCCCTTCTAGGAGGCAACAGCGTTGGCGGCAATGACGAAGAACACAAAGGGTCGACAGAAGCGGTCCGACAAGTCGGGACCCATCCGGCGCAAGTCTTGCTACCTCTGTCGCGAGAAAGTACGACAGATCGACTACAAGGACCTCGGGTTGCTTCGTCGCTTCACATCGGAGCGCGGCAAGATTCGACCCCGACGCGTCACCGGGGCTTGCCGACGCCATCAGAAACAGGTCGCGACAGCTGTCCGCCGGGCCCGTGAGATGGCGCTCCTGCCGTACGTGGACGACTAGAGATGGACATCATCCTCCTCAAGGACGTCGACGACCTCGGGCTCCGCGGAGAGGTCGTTTCGGTCGCGCGCGGTTACCTCCGCAACTACCTACAGCCACGCGGTTTTGCTGTTCCGGCAACGGCGGCGCTCGTCACGGAGACGAAGCAGCGCGAGACGGAACGAGCCAAGCAGGAGGCGCGAAGCTCTGATCAAGCGCAGTCGATCGCAGATCTCCTCACGAAGACGGTGCTGCGGTTCGAGCGTCCCGCCGGTCCGCAGGGCGTCCTCTTCGGCTCGATCACGACCAGCGACATCGCCGATGAACTGTGGCGTGTGCGCCGTGTGCGAATCGACCGGCGAAAGATCCATCTAGGCGAGCCGATCAAGCGCGTCGGGCGTTACGACGTCCATGTCGGCGTTTACCAGGACGTCGACGTGCAGGTGAAGACGCTCGTCGCGCCGGAGGGCGGCGAGCTTCCCGACGAGGCAGAGCTCGAGCCGCAGGACTTGCCGGATGGCACGGAGCTCTACGAAGACGTCGCGGAGGAAGAAGCGCCGCCAGAGGTCATTCCGGTCGACGACGAGCCCGAGAGCGCCTACGAGGACTATGCAGCCGAATGGGAGGACGAGAGCCGGTAAGCGCGGCCTCGTTCCGGTCCTGTCATCGACCCCTCGCGGCGCTACACAGCCGCAAGGTCGGCAAACTTCGCATAACGCTTCAGGAACGACAGCTTGATCGCGTCTGTCGGTCCGTTCCGGTGCTTCGCGACGATCACCTCTGCTAGACCCGACTGGTCGCTGTCCTCGCCCGCGTAGTACTCGTCGCGGTAGAGGAAGATCACGAGGTCGGCGTCCTGCTCGATCGACCCGGACTCGCGGAGGTCAGACAGGATCGGCCGCTTGTCGGTGCGTTGCTCGACGGCACGCGAAAGCTGGGAGAGAGCAATGATCGGTAGATCCAGATCGCGCGCAAGCAGTTTGAGCGAGCGCGAGATCTGAGACACCTCCTGCACCCGGTTCTCGAACTTCGATCCAGTCGTCATGAGCTGCATGTAGTCAACAACGATCATCGCGAGGTCCGGGTACCTGGACTTCAGACGACGTGCCTTGGAACGGATCTCCATCATCGTGATCGAGCCCGTGTCATCGACGAACACCGGTGCCTTCGAGAGCCGGTCGCACGCACTTGTCAGGCGCTGCCAGTCCTCCGGTGCAAGCCGCCCGTTGCGGAGACGCTGAGACTCGACCTTGGCCTCCGAGCACATCAGGCGCTGCGTCACCTCAGCCTTCGACATCTCGAGGGTGAAAACAGCGACCGGTCGCTCGTGGCGAAGGGCGACGTTCGCCGCCATGCCGATACCAAATGCTGACTTTCCCATGCTCGGTCGCGCCGCGAGGACTACGAGATTGCCCGGCTGGAAGCCGGACGTGACCCGATCGAGATCACGGAAGCCCGACGGGATCCCGGTGATATCGGCGTCCGACTCGAACAGCACGCTGAGTCGCTCGAAGCTCTCCTTCAGGAGATGTTCGATGTGCTCGAAGTCACCGCTCACGCGCTGCTGCGTGAGCCCGAACACGATCTGCCCAGCCTGGTCGACGAGCTCAGCCGCATCCCCGGGCCGCTCCCAGCCGAGGCGAGCGATGTCACCGCCTGCGCGAATCAGCGCACGGAGAGTGGCCGTCTCACGAACGATCTGCGCATAGTGGGCCGCGTTCGCCGACGCCGGTACGAGGTTCGCGATCTCGTGCAGCCGCACGCGACCGCCGATTCCCTCCAGCTCGTTTCGTCGCTCGAGCTCGTTCGTCAACGTAATCGCGTCGACCGGCTCACCCATCTCGTGCAGCGCGAGCGCAGCGACGAAGATCTTGGCGTGGCTACCCCGGTAGAAGTCGCCTTCCTCGACGATCTCGGCGACGGCGTCGATCGCACCCGGCGTCATCATCATGGCCCCGAGAACCGACTCTTCGGCCTCGAGGTTCTGCGGTGGTACCGGGCTGGTGTCGACGCGTTCGGCCATGTCCTGCGCAGCTAAGTCAAACCGATCGGAGGACTCGCCGGGAGCCTGTTGGAAACCGCTGTTTTCCCCATCGCGTCGTGCTCCGTTCGGCGCCGTCAGGGTGGTTGACGTGCGGCTAGCCGCTGGCGGGACGGGCCAGCGCCACGTCGAGCACATCCCGCGGAGAACACATGTTCGCAGATGGTGCGGACGAACCGGCCCCGGATCTCGCCCGCCGTGGGGAAACAATGTCCGCTCGTTGCGCACGAAATCTCGAAAGAACCACAGGCTTGTGAAGATCGCTCCCCAAAGTGGGGAGCGATTCGTGCTCTGTCGCGCCCCCCTACATGAGAGCTCGGAGGCCACGCCGTCCCGGAGCTTGACTGCTCGCCCAAGGGAGCGCGGGGCTCGACGGATAGGCTGCCCGACGTGAGGACGACGAACGCGAGCCCGGAGACCACGCGCAGCAACGCGTCTGGGCGCGGCAGAGGCTCATCCTCAGCGCGATGCCAGCGAGCGTAATCGTCGGGGCCCAGTGGGGCGACGAGGGCAAGGGGAAG
>JAUVPB010000040.1 GCA_030598925.1 Actinomycetes bacterium | reverse complement strand
TCTCGAACGAACACTACGAGACGGCGACCGCCGTGCAGCAGACGCTCCAGCGCTACAAGGACCTGCAGGACATCATCGCGATTCTCGGCATGGACGAGCTATCCGACGAGGACAAGCTCGTCGTTCAGAGAGCCCGCAAGGTGCAGCGCTTCCTGTCGCAGCCGTTCTTCGTCGCCGAGGCGTTCACAGGCACGCCTGGCACATACGTGCGACTCGACGACACGATCAACGGGTTTACAGAGATCATCGAAGGCAAGCACGACGATCTTCCTGAGAGTGCCTTCTACATGGTCGGAACGATCGAAGAGGCGCTCGAGCGCGGCCGCGAAACCGCCGCAGCGTAACGAAGGCCGGGTGCAGGCTGTGATCGGCGAGAGAGTTCGAGTTCGTGGCTGAGACGACGGCGAAGACATTCGATCTGTCGCTCGTAACGCCCGAGGGCCCGGCGTTCGAGGGCGAAGCCAACATGATCGTTGTCCCCGGCGCCGCGGGCGAGATCGGCGTGCTGCCACGACACGCACCGCTCGTCGCGATGCTGAAGGCGGGCGAGACTCGCGTGAGAGCAGGCGGTCAGTGGACGACATTCGCGACTGGGCCCGGCTACTTCAAGATCCAGCGCGACCGGGCAATTGTCCTCGTCGACGGCGCGCTTCGAGCCGAGGAGATTGACGTCGACAAGGCCCGGAGCGAGGCGGACGATGCCCGTGCGTTGCTCGCGCGTGCAGACGCTGGAGAGCCGGGCGTCGACCGGTGGGTGGTCGAGCAGCGCTTGAAGCACGCTGAGAACAAGATCGCGGTCGCTGGCCAGGGCTGAGCCGTTTCGGGTCCTGTTCGTGTGCCGCCCGAGCGCAGGCCCAGTCTTGACTTCGTCGAATCCCTTCGTATGAGGTACCGAGTGGACGCGCTGATCGGTTCGCTACCATCCGCGGATGGCCCACGCCCGTTGGCCATGTGGGAGGGCTAGTCCTTAGCGATGCGAACGACGCTCAAAGCCACGCGCTCGCGCTCGCCAGAGCTCAATGGCGCAGCATCCACCAACGGCGCTGACGTCGGCGCGGCGGGGCATAAGCCGCGCGTAGGCCCGCTCTCACAGGTTTCGGCGTACGACGCCCGGAAGAGGCGGCCCTTGCGCACCTTCGGGAAGATCGTGCTGTGGCTCGTGCTGACCAGCCTCGTAGCGGCCGGTGGTCTCGCAGGCGGCGTGTGGCTGTTCCTCGAGGACACGGTCGACGCTGTCAAGCCGCATTCAGAGGACGTGATCGCCGCGAAGCCTGAGCTGGTCGAGGTGGCGGACGACCCCGCAGCGCCCGCGATCGCGCTCGTGATCGGCTACGACGCTCGCCTGGGCCCCGAGGGCTTTGACGAGGCTCACGCCGACACGGTGATGCTGCTTCGGGCCGATCCGAACCGTGACACGCTGACGCTCCTATCGTTTCCCCGTGACCTCTCCGTCGTCCATCCCGGCTGTAAGCAGCGATCAGAATGGACAGGCAAGCTCAACGAGGCATACGTGTACTGCGGTGCCGTCGGCACGCTTCGTACCGTGCAGGAGTTCACGGGCCTCAAGATCAACTACCTGATCACCGTCAACTTCAGCGCCTTCAAGCAGATGGTCGCGAAGGCAGGCGGTGTGTACATCGACGTCGACCAGCGGTACTTCAACAACGTGACAGGCCCCGGGGGATTCGCGCCCATCGACCTCCACCCGGGCTACCAGAAGCTGAGCGGCCAGCAAGCTCTCGACTACGCCCGCTTCCGACACACGGACAACGATCTGTTCCGCAACTTGCGCCAGCAGATCTTCGTCAAATCGTTCAAGCAGCAGATCGGCTCGGCCATCTCGGTTACGAGCTTCCCCGGCTTCGTCGGCGCTCTCAGCGGAAACGTCGAAGTGCAGCAGGGAGGTAGCAAGGATATCGCGAGCGATGTCGTGCTCCGGTACGCGCGGTTCCTCTACGACTTGCCCGACGGTGGCTTCTACCAGATCAAGACTGACCTCGAGCAACTGGGAGAGGATCGAACAACGGGAACGCTCTTCCTATCCCCGGAGGTTGTTGCATCGAGTATCTCCGAGTTCCTCACACCGGACGCGGACGCCGCGACCAACGCGGCAGACCTGGCAGTCGGCAAACGCCTCGCTGCTCCCAAGCCGGCCAACGTCACTGTCCAGGTGCAGAACGGAAACGCCGTCGAAGGGTCAGCGGCCGATGCGGCCGAGCGTCTTCGCCAGCGCAAGTACGTTGCGGAGTCAACCGGCGACGCCGACAACTTCGCCTACTTCGACACAGTCGTTCAGTTCAACCCGAGCGTCCGACGCTCGAAGGCCGCAGCTCGCGAAGTCGCCGCACTGTTCGACGGTGTTGTCCAAGCCGCACCCGCGGGTGCGGCTTTCGACACGACGCTTCGCGTGATCGTCGGCAAGACCTACCACAACGCAATTGCGCCCGGGGCGGCCGACCAGACCCCCGACAAGGCCGCGCCCCAGGTTGACAACGCGCCCGAAGAGATCGGCCCTCTCATTGCCCAGGTCCAGCCGCAGGTCGACTTTCCCATCTACGTGCCGCAGTTCAAAGCGCAGTTTTCGATCCCTGCACGACAAGAGCCGGTTCGCGCATACAAGCTGGAAGGCCACGATGCAGTCTCGATTCAGTACGTCATCAACGGGTTCAAGCATTGGGGCTACATGCAGACGAGCTGGTTGGACGCCCCGATTCTGAGGGAGCCGAGTACCGAACGCGAGTACAAGGGTCGCACGTACCAGCTCTACTTCTCAGGTCCGCGACTTCAGATGGTGGCGTTCCAGGAGAACGAGACCGCATTCTGGGTTCGCAACACACTCGATCAGCAGCTGACCAATGAGACAATGCTTGAGCTCGCTCACGGTCTGCGCCAGCCCGCATCAACGCGCTGATCGTGCCGGAACGACCACAGAAGGTCGGCATCATGGGTGCCGGCTGGGTCGGCCTGGTCACCGGCGCGTGTCTCGCCGAGCTCGGCCACGAGGTCGTCGTGCGCGACGTTGTCGAGGACCGGGTTCGGGCGCTTGCATCCGGTGAGATTCCGATGTACGAAGCGGGGCTCGAGGCGTCGGTTCAGTCAGCCGGCGACCGCCTCAGGTTCACCGTTGATCTTGCGGAGGTGGTCGACGAACCACGGGTCATTCTGGTGTGCGTCGGCACGCCCGCGATGTATTCGGGCGACGCCGATCTCACCGCCGTCCACGGTGTCGTGCGCGAGCTCGCTGACGTCGGCGTGCCCGAGGGGACGGTCCTGGCCATGAAGAGCACTGTGCCGGTCGGCACTGGAACGACGATTCGCAAGGAGCTGGACGATCAGGGGCTCGGCCATGTGGGCTACGTATCGAACCCGGAATTCCTGGCCGAGGGCACAGCCGTCAAGGACTTCATGCAACCCGACAGGGTTGTCGTCGGCGGTGACGACGACGCCGCGGCTGACCGCGTCGCTCAGCTGTATGTTGCGCTCGACGCGCCGATCGTACGCACGGACGTCGCCTCGGCAGAGATGATCAAGCTCGCTTCCAATGCGTTTCTCGCCACACGCATCTCGTTCGTCAACGAGATTGCCAATGTCTGCGACGCCACCGGCGCCGATGTGACCGAGGTTGCGCGTGGCATTGGTCTCGACAAACGGCTGGGACCACACTTCCTGAATGCGGGAATCGGCTTCGGTGGGAGCTGTTTCCCGAAGGACGTGAATGCCCTGAAACAGCTAGCCGGCAACTCGGGCTATCACTTCCAGCTCCTGAACGCCGTGATCGAGGTCAACGAGCTACAGAAGAGACGAGTCGTCGGAAAGCTCACGAAACACCTCGGGCCCCTCCGCGGGAAAGTCGTCACGCTCCTCGGCTTGACGTTCAAGCCAGACACCGACGACATGCGTGAGGCGTCGAGTCTCGTTCTCGCATCGCGACTGATCGCCGAAGGGGCAGATGTTCGCGGCTGGGATCCTGTCGCGGTCGAGCAAGCGCGGGCCTTGCTCACAGGTGTCGAGCTCTTCAGCGATCCGGTGGAGGCACTCGCGGACGCCGACGCCGCCGTTATCGTCACGGAGTGGTCGCAGATTCGCGAGCTTCCGTTCGCCGATGTGCGCGAAATGATGCGGACACCGCTGATCGTCGATGGTCGCAACCTCTTGGATCCAGCTGAGTTGCGCAAGCTCGGCTTCACGTATGAGGGGATAGGGGTGCCGAGCGCATGATGGAAGCGATCATTTTGGCCGGAGGGAAGGGTGAGAGGCTCGGTGACGCCGCGCAGGGGAAGCCAAAGGCACTGGTCCCAGTAGGAGGACGCCCACTCGCGAGCTACGCACTCGCCCTGCTGCGACAGGGTGGGGTGGAGCGGATCATCATCAGCACGGCAGTCGGCAACGGCGCTGCCTTCGAAGCCGATCTGGACGGTCATGGGCTCGAGGTTGTCGTCGTCGAAGAGCCGGAACCGCTCGGGCGCGGCGGCGGTCTTCGTTACGCGGCACAAGCTCGCAGCAGCACCGGTGACGTCGTCGCGCTCAACGGAGATGAGCTACTCGACATCGATGTGCGCGGGATGCTGAGTCTTCACCGGTCGAATAACGCGGCGGCGACGATTGCCGTTGCTCCGCTCGTCTCGCAGTTCGGGGTCGTCGACATCGACTCGAGCGATCGCGTGACGGGTTTTCGGGAGGCGCCGACGCTCCCGTTCTGGGTTAACTGTGGTTTCTACGTGCTCGGGGAAGAGGCGCTCGATCGCCTGCCCGAGCGAGGCGACCACGAGCGCACAACCTTCCCTGAACTCGCCGCCGAAGGTAAGCTCAGAGCGTGCAAGCACTCCGGTGTCTGGCTTACCGTGAATACACCCAAGGAGCTGCGAGCTGCGCAGGACTTCGTCGATGCTAACCCCGATTGGACAGCGGTATGAGCCTCGCCAACGATCTCAGCTTCGACTCGACGTTCGTCGACAAGCCCTGGGGCTCAGAGCTCATCTGGGCGCTGAGCGAGGAGTACTGTGGCAAGATACTCACGGTCGATGAGGGCGAGGCTCTCAGCCTCCAATACCACGAAGTCAAGGACGAGTCCTGGTACGTGCTGGAAGGACGCGCCACGCTTGAGCTGGGCACAACCGACGCCGACCTCGAGTCATCTGAGCTCAACGTCGGCGACGCGCTTCGATTCAAGCCGGGCACGCGCCACCGCGTGACGGCGATCGAGCGGTTCCGGATCCTCGAGGTCTCGACGCCTCAACTCGACGATGTGGTCCGGGTTGAGGATCGTTACGGACGGGTCTAGCGCCTCGGCAACATCACAGCGGGTGTGGCGGAGCCCCCAAACATGACCCGAGACATCCGACCGACGGAGGTGATCCCGGCTCGAGCCCGACGCTGTCAGGATGCTTGACCACAGGAGCCTTCCGGACGAGGAGACCGATCTCGTCTGCCGAACCGCCGCCGAGGTCGCGGCGGCAATCTCCGAACTGGCTGTGCAGGGGGCGACGACCATGGGCATCGCCGCGGCAAATGGGGATCGCAATCGCCGCCGCCGGGGACGAGGATCTAGCCCAGGCCCAAGCGTTACTGCGCGCATCACGCCCCGCGGCTCCGTCGGTCGCGCGCGGGATCAGGGATGTGATGCGAGACGGGCGGAGTCCGAGCGACCTCTTTCGTAGCGCGCAGCGTATGCATACCGATGCCATCGCAGCTCGACGCACAATGAGTCTTCACGCTGCGGCGCGCATTCCGCGCAACGCCAGCGTCCTCACACAGTGCGACACGGGCGCGCTGGTCCACGCGGGTCATGGGACGGCGCTCGGCGCCATCCGCGCGGCGTCCCGACTCGGAAAGCTCCGACACGTGTTCGTTATCGAGTCGCGCCGGACGCTCGGCCGGAGCCGCTTTACCTCCTGGGAACTCGAACGCTCCGGGATCCGCCACACAATCATCGACGACGAGGTGGCGCAAGCGATGCTGCCCGAACGCGTGACGAACGTCGTCATCGGGGCCGATCGAATTGCGACGAACGGCGACACTGCGAGACGACTCGGGACACGTGACCTCGCCGCCGAGTGCGCACGCCACGGTGTGCAGCTCGACGTCGTCGCGCCAACGTCGACGGTCGACGGGCGCTGGGTCGACCCCTCTACGAGGATCGACCCGTGCTTGCCGACGGACGTCGCGGGATTGGGGGCCGAGGGCGTTGTCGACATCACGCCATCGGAGCTGATCTCTGCGATCGTGACGGAAATCGGCGTTCACGAGCCTCCATACAACGACGCGCTGGCCGACGCCGTGTTGACGTCGGCCAGCATCCATTCCTGAGTACACGCCGGACTCCGAGCTCCGAACCGGCGTGACTTGGCGCAATCTGTAGGAAAACTCGTGCTAGTCCGTCCGTTTGTGGCGGACTCGCGCGATCTACCGTTGTCCGCGAGTGAGAGAGCTCGTCGAGATCCTGTTCCCAGGCCGCTGTGTTGTGTGCCGACGGAGTGGGGAGGTTCTTTGCGAGCCATGTTCGTCGACGCTCCGCCTCCTCGATGGAGCCGTCTGCGGACGGTGTGGCAGTCCAGAACCGCGCGAAAGGAGTCGTCTACCGGTTGATCGCCATGCAGGGCATGACGGGGGTCGTCTCATCCACGAGCACTGCCCAGAGTGCCGTGAGCGGCTACTGCATTTTTGCCGTGCCCGTAGTGCCGTGGTGTATCGCGACGGAGCGATCCGGGCGCTCGCGGCATGGAAGGAAGGAGGGACATCAGGCCTGGCCAAGGTGGCAGCCGCACTCGTTAGCCGTGTCGTTCCTCGCCCCGAGGTCGCGATCCTCACCTCCGTTCCTCCCGACCGCGATCGAATGCTGTGGCGAGGACGGGATCCAGCTCAGGCTCTCGCAGATGCGCTCGCACGAGAATGGGGGCACGCCTCGACCGCGCTGTTGGGTCGCGCCGGCGGTGGCGGACGTCAGAGAGGCCTCGACGCCCTCGAGCGACAGACGAACGTGGTCGGTGCATTTCGTGCCTCGAAGGCGGTACCGGCAACGGTATGTTTGATCGACGACGTGTACACGACCGGCGCTACCGCATCTGCAGCTGCCGCAGCGCTTCGAGCGGGCGGTGCCTGCCGGGTCGAGGTCGTGACGTTCGCCCGCGCCGTGAGGCGCCACACGAGCACCGTCCGTGTGCGCGACAGGAAGATGCCAAAGCTTCGCTAGAGTCGCGTCATGGCCGCGTCGCTCTCTACACCCGCAGGTAGAAGAGCAGCGATGAATCGACCCAGCTGGCGGCCGCGTTTCGTCCACCGAAGGAGGTGCGTATGAGGGTCCAGATCAAGGGCCGGAACCTGACGCTCAGCGCAGATATCGAGGAGTACGCCGCCGAGAAGATCGGCAAGCTTGACCGGTTTCTCACCGACTCAACGCCCGTCGAGCTGGAGTTGAGCGTCGAGAAGAACCCGTCAATCGCTGAGAATCAGGTGGCCGAGGGAACTATCCGGACGAAGGGACCGATCCTTCGGGCTCGCGAGACGTCGACGGACATGCGCGCCGCGATCGACCTGCTGGTCGACAAGCTCGAGCGCCAGGTCAAACGGTACAAGGGGAAACGTCAGCGAAAGCGGGGCTCTCGTGCCCGGGTGCCGGAAGCGGCGCTGGTGCCGCCGAGCGAAGCGGCTGTCGACGAGGAACCGGTGATCGTCAAGACGAAGCAGTTCGCCGTCAAGCCGATGACCCCCGAAGAGGCGTTACTTCAGCTCGAGCTCATCGGTCACGATTTCTTCATGTTCCGCAACGTCGAATCGAACGAGGTGAACGTCCTCTACCGAAGACGCGACGGACATTTCGGCCTGATCGAACCAACGCGGTAGCCCGGTGCCCGACGACGACGTTCTCGAACCGCGAACCGTTCCCGCCTGGCTCGAAGCCGGTGTGAGCGGGGTACCACGGCCGCGCGCGTGGGACGCAGTGGTGACGGTCGAGATGCCCGCGTTGCGCGACTCGGCCCTCACACGCGTGAGCTTCCAGGTCCTCGCGGCTGACCAGGTCGAGCTCGTCGGGACCGAGGGAGCTGCGACCGTTGACGACGACGTGCTAGCGATGTTCGCCGCTCACGCCACGAGCAGCCTTCCGCCACCGCTTGAGGCGCGTGCAGTACGCGCAGACGGGGGGCACTGGTCGGTTGCTGCGCGCACAACGAAGCGAAGGCCGGCCGAGATCGAGCTACCTACGGATGTAGACGTCATCTCCGTCGCGCGTGCTCCCGATGGAGAGCTGACCGTTCACGTCAATGGTGAGCTCGTGATCGACCTTGCCGGTCGAGTAGCGAGCACGACAGCGTCGATCGTGCAACAGGCCGAGTCCGAGTACGAGGCATTCGTCGCCACGCTGGAGCGGTTCGCCTCCGGCAGCGTCGCGCTCTCGATCGACCCTCTCTAGCGCAGCAGGGCCTCGGCCGATGAAGGAAACGATGACCCGTATCGGTACCCTCTAAGCATGCCCAGCCGCGACCTCGGCCCTCTCGACCGGATTCTCCGCCTCGGTGAGGGCAAGCGAATCAAACGACTCGCCGACCAGGCCGACTACATCGCGTCGATCGAGCCGGACTTCGAGAAGCTGTCAAACGCGGACCTCGCCTCGACCACGACTCGATTCCGCGAGCGACTGGATCAGGGCGAACCGCTTGACGAGCTCGTATTCGAGACCTACGCGGCCGTTCGGGAAGCCGGCAAGCGTGCGCTCGACATGCGGCCCTTCGACGTCCAGGTGATGGGCGCCATCGTTCTTCACGAAGGCGATATCGGTGAGATGAAGACCGGCGAGGGCAAGACGCTCGTCGCGACGATGCCGCTGTGCCTCAATGCGCTCGCCGGAGAGAACGTTCACCTTGTGACGGTCAACGACTACTTGGCCAAGCGCGATACCGAGTGGATGAATCCGGTGTTCGAGGCACTCGGGATGCGTGCGTCATACGTCCGTGGCCAGATGCCATTCGCGGAGCGCCGCGAGGCCTATGCGGCCGATATCACCTACGGGACGAACTCGGAGTTCGGGTTCGACTACCTGCGTGACAACATGGCGGTCTCGCTCGAGAACACAGTCCAGCGAGGCCATACGTTCGCGATCGTGGACGAGGTCGACTCGATCCTGATTGACGAGGCGCGCACGCCGCTGATCATCTCAGGCGAGCCCGAGACCGCGGCGAAGATGTACTACGACTTCGCGCGCATCGCCAAGTCGCTGAGCGCGACCGAGGCGAAGTTCGTGCCTCGCGGCATGCCAAAACCGCGGGACGACGCCGACTACGAGTACGACGAGAAGTTCAAGACTGTCTCCCCGCGTGAGTCGTGCGTGGAGACGGTCGAAGGCGCTCTCGGAATCGACAACCTCTACGACCCGAGGAACGCGCAGCTCGTGAACCACCTGCACCAGGCACTCAAGGCCGAGAGCCTGTACCAGCGCGACGTCGACTACGTCGTCGAAGGCGGGGAAGTAAAGATCGTCGACGAGTTCACAGGTCGCATCATGGAAGGCCGACGCTGGTCGGAGGGACTCCACCAGGCAGTCGAGGCAAAGGAAGGCGTAGCGATCAAGGAAGAGCACCTGACGCTCGCCACGATCACTCTTCAGAACTACTTCCGTCTGTACGAGAAGTTGGCCGGCATGACGGGTACGGCCAAAACCGAGGAGCAGGAGTTCCAGGAGATCTACGACCTGAGCGTCGTCGAGATTCCGACCAACGTACCGGTCGAGCGCCTAGACGAGAACGACCTCATCTTCAAGACCAAGGACGCGAAGTTCGCCGCGACAGTCGCCGATATCCGTGAGCGACATCGCGTCGGCCAGCCGGTGCTCGTCGGGACTATCTCAGTGGAGGTGTCGGAGTACCTGTCGCGGCTACTCGATCGCGAGGGAGTCCGGCACACCGTGCTCAACGCGAAGCAGCACGAACGAGAGGCCGAGATCATTACCGACGCGGGCACGAAGGGCGCCGTGACGATCGCCACGAACATGGCGGGCCGCGGCGTTGACATCAAGCTAACGGACGACGTCCGTGCGCTCGGGGGTCTCTACGTCCTGGGCACGGAACGCCACGAGTCACGTCGGATCGATAATCAGCTACGCGGGCGCTCAGGGCGGCAGGGCGACGCGGGCGAAACGCGTTTCTACCTATCCGCCGAGGACGAGGTTGTTCGTCTGTTTGCCGGCGACCGCATCTACAACATCATCGATCGCTTCAAGTTGCCCGACGACGAGCCGATGGATTCGGGCCTTCTCAGCAAGCAGATCGAGAACGCTCAGAAGAAGGTCGAGGAGCAGAACTTCGTCACGCGCAAGAACGTTCTCAAGTACGACGACGTTATGAACGCGCAGCGCCACGTCATATACGAGCAACGAGGTCGGGTCCTTGAGGGTGACGACCTGCAAGATGAGATCCGCGACTGGATCGACGACACGATCGCAGCCACGGTTGACGAGCACACGCTCAGCGAATTCGCGGACGAGTGGGATGGTGACGCTCTCTTCAAAGAGATGTCAGATATGTACGACACCGAGATCACGCCGGAGGAGCTCGATATCCGGCGACTACCACGCGAGGAGATCACCGAGGAGTTCCAGGAAGACGCGCGGGACGCCTACACCTTGAAGGAAGAGCGGATCGGCTCCGAGCTGATGCGGCAGGTCGAGCGTTACCTGACGCTGCAGACCGTCGATGCTCGCTGGCGGGAGCACCTCGAGTCGATGGACTACCTGCGCGAGGGGATCCACCTCCGAGCGATGGCCCAGAAAGACCCGCTGGCCGAGTACCGGACCGAGGGGCACGGTCTGTTCGAGGCGTTGAGCACAACCATCAAGCACGAGATAGTGCGCAACCTCTTCCACGTCGAGGTCGAGGAGCAGGCGACCGGCGATCTCGAACCGGCCGCCGAGGATACCGAGTACGAGTACGAGCACGAACCAGTGGCAGGGGCGGATGCAATCTCGGCGGCCGGTGGTGCAGCCGTAGCGACCACGGGCGCGATCGCTGGTGGCGCCTCGACGACGACAACGACAGCCACGGGCGGAGGCGGTTCGAGCACAGCCACAGCGCCAGCTGCAAACGAACAGCGGATCGCTGGCCCTAAAGTCGGGCGCAACGACGCGTGCCCGTGTGGCTCCGGCAAGAAGTACAAGCGCTGTCACGGCGCATAGCCGCAACGAGAGGCCGCACCCACTCCGATCGTGCTCGCTTCTGTCAGCCTGGCGGAGATCAGTGCGCTCGATAGACTCAGCGGGTGGCAGACCGCCCGACGATAGAGCGTGATCTTGAGGAAATCAGCGCCCAGCTGACCTGGGTTCGGGAGTATCTTTGACCCCGCTCAATTGCGAGACCGCATCACGGATATCGAGGCGCGGATGGCCGAACCCGGCTTCTGGGACGACACGCGAGGCGCTGCCAAGCTCTCAGCCGAGCGCGCTCGACTCGGGAAGCGGGTCGACCGCTACGAATCGCTAAGCTCCGAAGTCGGCGACCTCGAAGAGCTGCTAACGCTCACAGCCGAGGACGACGAGCTCGCGGAGCTCGCCGCGGCAGTCGAACCGCTGAAGCGGGAGCTGGCGGCGCTCGAAGAAGCCGCAATGTTCCAGGGGGAGTACGACGGCGGCGGCGCAGTGGTCACCATCCACGCTGGTACGGGGGGGACCGATGCGCAGGATTGGACGGAGATGCTGCTTCGCATGTATCTGAGGTGGGCGGCCGATCGTGGCTTCTCGACCGAGGTCCTCGAGACATCGCCCGGGGAGGAGGCGGGACTCAAGTCGGCGACGTTTACGGTCAACGGCGAAAACGCGTACGGCATTCTCCGCGCCGAGCGTGGCGTCCATCGTTTGGTACGCCTGTCACCGTTCGACGCTGCGCGTCGCCGGCACACCTCATTTGCGCAGGTCATCGTCGGCCCCCTTGTCGAGGACGACGTCGACATCGAGATCGACGACTCTGATCTGCGGATCGATACGTACCGGGCGAGCGGCGCCGGCGGACAGCACGTAAACAAGACTGATTCCGCGGTTCGGATCACGCATGTCCCGACCGGGATCGTCGTGCAGTGTCAGGCCGAGCGCTCGCAGCTCTCCAACCGCGACACCGCGATGCAGCTCCTCAAGAGCCGACTCGTCGAGGCTGAGCTCAAGCGTCGCGAAGAGGAGCTCGCGCTCGAGCGAGGAGAACGGCAGGACGCTGACTTCGGCAGCCAGATTCGAAGCTACGTGTTGCACCCGTACCAACTCGTGAAAGATCACCGGACGGGAATCGAGGAAGGCAACACACAGGCGGTGCTCGACGGGCGGCTCGACCAGCTGATACGTGGCTACCTGCTGGGAAGCGCCAAGCGGCGCGCCAATTAGCCTGCATTTAGCCGTGTTTGCGACGGCCGACAAGGTTTTGAGCCTGCTGATTCCCCTGCTACCCTGAGCTGATGCCAGGACTCGGTGGGGCGTCGCGAACTAGCGACTGTCCCACGAGAAGCCGCCCATGCAAGACAGCATCGAGACGTCCCAAGCCGTACTCAGGCCTCCTGACCAGGCCGGCGTCGCCGAACCGCCAGGTGAGTCGCCTGGCAGCCAGACGCCGATGATCGTGTTCGACGACGTCACGAAGGTCTACGAGCCTTCGGTCGTTGCGCTCGAGGGAGCATCCTTCACGATCGAGACGGGTGAATTCGCGTTCCTTGTGGGTGCATCTGGTTCGGGGAAGTCGACGCTGCTGCGCTTGATACTCAAGGAGCTAGAACCAACATCCGGCCGAGTCATCGTTGGCGGAAGAGAGCTTGGCCGGCTCAAGAAGAAGCTCATCCCGAAGCTCCGTCGCAACGTCGGCTGCGTATTCCAGGACTACAAACTGCTCCCGCGCCACACTGCGTACGAGAACGTGGCCTACGCGCTGAAGGTCCAAGGAATCCCGCGACGAGAAATCCGCCAGCGCGTGCCTGAAGTCCTGTCGATGGTCGGGCTTGCGAAGAAGATGAGCTCGTTCCCGACCGAGCTGTCGGGTGGAGAGCAGCAGCGCGTCTCGGTCGCTCGGGCAGTGGTCAACGGGCCACCGCTCCTGATCTGTGACGAGCCAACCGGGAATCTGGATCCCGATACGTCGGTTGGCATCATGCAGCTGCTCTACCGAATCAACATGCTCGGGACGACGGTGCTGATGGCGACCCACGATCGAGAGATGGTCGACAAGATGCGTCGGCGAGTGATCGCCCTCGAACGCGGCCAGGTCGTGCGAGACGAGCGCCGCGGCGGCTACAGGGCGATCGAGGAGTAGAGGCTCCGACACGTGCGTACCAAGCTGTTCTTCAGCGAGGCCTTCAGATCGCTGTCCGGAAACATCTCGACGACCGTTGCGGCAACGCTAACGGTCTTGATCGGCATGTTCCTGCTCGGGATGTTCATCGCGCTCGGTTCCTGGGTGCTGTCGTGGTCTGACCAGGTCGAGGGTCAGCTAGAGGTACGCGTGTTCTTCGAGCAAGATGCCACGCCGAATCAGATCAACAGGGTCGGCGATCAACTCGTCGCTCTGCCGCAGGCCGAGAGCATCGCGTTCGTGTCGAGTGCCGATGCGCTCGATCGCATGGAGCAGGAGTTCCCGGAACTCGTCGCCAACCTCTCCTCGAACCCGCTGCCGGACGCCTTCGAGATCAAGCCAGGCAGCGCAAGCGACGTGGAGGTGATCGCTGCGGCGCTCGAACCCGTGCCGCCCGGCGTCGAAAGCGTCACGTTCCCGCGTGAAGTAACGGAGCGCGTGCGGGAAGTGGCGAGCGTGATCGAGTTCGTCTTCCTCGCAGCTGCAGTGATCTTGCTGATCGCCTCGACGATTCTGATCGCAAACACCATTCGGCTCTCGATCTTCGCTCGCCGACGCGAGATCGAGGTCATGAAACTCGTCGGAGCAAGCAATTGGTTCGTTCGCGGCCCCTTCATGCTCGAGGGACTCATTTGCGGCCTGCTCGGCTCGATTTCGGCGATCGTGCTCCTGTTTCTCGGCCGCGAGTTCGCCCTGCCAAAGCTCATACCGCCTGCGATTGGTGGCGACAGCGGCGTAAGCGCGTGGAGCTTTGAGCTCGTTGCGCTGATCATTCTTGGCGTCGGGCTGCTACTCGGCGCGGCCGGCGCCGGCATAACGCTCCGCAGGTTCCTTCGCGTCTGACCGACGTCGCTCGGGGTCTGCTCCGTAGGGCGGCGGCCCTCGTATACTTGGAAGAATCGTGCGAGTGATCGAACGGGCGCGCCGGATCGTTCTCCTCGCAGTGCTTTGCGCCTGCGCGTTCTCGGTACCCTTCGCTGTTACCTCGTGGCTGGAGCGCTCGCCGGGCGAAACGACCGTGGCGCCGGCGGCTGCCCCGCCCGTGGCGCCGGCGGCTGCCCCGCCCGTGGCGCCATCGGTCACGTATTACGTGCCGAGTGCGATCGAACTTCCCGAGGCGCCCGTGTCCGTCGAGCTCAACACCTTCGAGCTCATACCGGCGCGAGATGAGTCCGTCCACCGATCGTACGTCCTCATCGACGAGGTGCGCGACGTGCTCAGGAATTCGTTCTACCGGCCCGTGGCCGCGGCCGTGCTCGACAAGCCCTCCGTCGGTCAGATCATCGAAGGCCTGGGAGACCCGTACGCGGAATACCTCTCGCCCTCCGACTTCAACGGCGTGCAGGATGCTGCGGCGACGACCTATGAGGGCGTGGGCCTACTCGTAGGGCACGCCGACTCGGGTCTGATCGTTACCTCCGCGCTGCGGGGCCCGGCACGGGACGCAGGCATCAGACCTGGCGACGTGATCATCTCGATTGACGGCGTCTTGGTGGAAGAGCTCGCGTTCGAGCGCGCAATCTCCCTGTTCCATGGTGAGCGCGGCACGATCGTGACGCTCATGATCAGCCGGCCCGGCGAAGATCGGCAGCGGGTAGCGAGGGTCGTACGCCAGGAGATCGATACACCCGCTGTCCGGGTGCGAATTCTCAACACGGAGGAACGCAACCTCGGCTACATCCGCTTGCTCTCGTTTCCGGTCGATGCGGGCGAGCAAGTCCGCAACGCGACGAGCGAGCTGATCCAGCAAGGGGTCGAAGGCATCGTTCTCGACCTTCGTGGCAATCCAGGCGGGCACCTCAGTGCTGCCGTCGAGGTCGCGTCCGTGTTCCTACGGACGGGGATCGTTTGCACGACCGACGGGTTGCACCGGCCGCAGACCAGCTACACGCCGTCGGGCGCCGCGATCGCCGGCGAGCTGCCGATCGTGACTCTCGTCGACGGCCAATCAGCGAGCGCGGCCGAGATCGTTGCCGCGGCGATGCGGGAGAACAATCGTGGACAGGTGGTGGGGGCGTCGACGTTCGGTAAAGCCTCCGTCCAGTCGGTGGTGCCGTTGTCGAACGGAGGCGGCCTACGGCTTACTACAGCGACGTACCTGACGCCTCGGGGCCACCTGCTCGCCGGGGAGGGAGTGCTACCCCATGTTGAGGCCCTCGACGATCCGCTCACACGCCGGGATGAGGGGCTGCGGAAGGCGCGGGCCACCCTTGCGAAGCTCGTCGAGCGTGCGGACGAGCTTCCACTGATCCACTTCTAGTGCCGACCGCCGTAGCGGTCATGGTCGCGCTCCCGGAGCGAGCGCCGTCGTGACGGGCGACGCCAGCTACCGGGTGTGCGAGCTCGCCCGCCGAGGGCGACTCGTCACCGCCGATCCCTGGTTCGAAGCGGGCGTGCCTCTTGTACTCGAGTCGAAGAGCGCCCGTGACATCCCCGATGGGCACCTCGCGCTGGTCAGGATTCCATCACAGGGGCGAGCACAGGTTGTAGCGGAGATCGGTCCGGCTGCTCGGATCGACTCGGTCCTCGAGGGCCTCCTGCTCGAACGCGAAGCGGCGTGCCCGTACGAGGGCGACTCGCCCGCGGAACTCGAGGCTCGCTCGATTGCGAGCGACCCGACCGATCACGCCGGCCGTGTCGACCTACGAGCGCTCAGCACGGTGACGATCGATCCTGAGACCGCTCGCGACTTCGACGACGCGATCAGCGTCAGTCCTGAGGGGCCCGGGTGGCGAGTCTGGATTCACATCGCTGACGTTTCGGCGTACGTCAGACCCGGCACCGCTGTAGACGAGTGGGCGAGGGCGCGTGCCTTCTCGACGTACGTGCCGGGCCGTGTCAGCCCCATGCTCCCGGAGTCACTCTCGGCCGGCGTGTGCAGCCTCCAACCGGACGTCGATCGCTGGAGCGTCACGGTCGAGATCGCCCTCGACAGCGACGTGAACGTCACGCAGGCGTCGTTCTACCGCAGCGTGATCCACAGCGATGCCCGTCTGACCTACGCCGAGGCGGAGCGACTCGTCGCCGCGACCGGCGACCGCGAACCTGACGCGGTCATCTCGACCGTGCGGGCCGCGGCAACGGTCTCCAGCGCGTTGCGCGGCCGACGATTCGCGGGCGGCGCCATGCAGCTCGAGCGTCCGGAGCTGGTCGTCGAACTGGACGACAACGGCGGCGTCGGCACTGCGCGCTGGGAGGCTGAGCCCGAAGCACACGCTCTGATCGAGGAGTTGATGTTGATCGCGAACGAAACCGTGGCTCGCTTCCTCGCGAACGCGGACACGGACGCGCTGTACCGAGTCCATCCGGATCCCGACCCGCAGGCAATCGTGGGGCTGA
>JAUVPB010000207.1 GCA_030598925.1 Actinomycetes bacterium | reverse complement strand
GGCTCGCCTTCACCAGGGCGCTCGGACTGATGGCGTTCCTGCGTCGCCACTGGAGGATCGTGAGCTACGGCTCGGCGGCGATGCTGATCACGATGGGCGTGCTGCTGATCACGGGCGACTTCACGCGGTTGCTCACGAAGCTCGCCCGCTTTACGGGCTGGCAGATCTAGGGCCGCGCCCACATCGCCGGGCCGCGGCAGTGGGCGGCCGACAGTGGGTGGCCGAGCGCTTCCTACGGAACGACGGTGGCGTCGGGTCTGAACGCCGCGACGGCGAACCAGAACGGCGTGTCGTAGGGCACGAGCTCGCCAGTAGCGTTCGTGACTCGTGCCGAGCCGCGCTCTTCGGAGTCGGGAATCGCTGGGGCATCGAGTGCGCTCCGGACCCCGGGCACCCACTCCACGAGGAGCGTCTCTCCGCCAACCTCGACCTCAACGCTGCCGGCGGCCTCGAGGGCGGCGAACGGGACGACGACGGTCTCATCCTGCCGATCGAGCAACACGACGCGCTCCTTCGGTGGGAGTCGGGTGTCGTCGAGGTTCTCGACCGGGAAGAACGGGGGTTGATCGATCGAGTCGTACCCGGTGTACGGATTGGCGCCGTATGGACGCCCAAACCCCGTGTCCTGGGAGAGAACGTCGCCGTCGGGGTGTCGCGCGGCGAAATCCTCCCACGCCACGACCGCGGCCGGAATCTGGGTCAAGAGCTCGCCTGCGAGCTCGCCAACGATGCCCTCGCCGCCGAACTGTTGCCACCAGGTCTCGGTCTGGCGGTCGTACATAACCAGGTCTGAGTTGCGAAGGTTGCCGGTCGTGCCGAAGTCGAGAACGCGGTCGCCAAGCCGTCGGTCGAACGCGATCGCCGCGTTGCAGAGCGGACAGAACGTAACGCTCACGGGGAGGCCGCCGATCGAGTCGTTCACGATCTCGTGCCAGGTGAGCACGCGAATTGGATAAGCGCGCGCCTCGCCGTCGAGCTCGATCTCGATCACGGGCTCGCGTGCTTCGAGGTACGCGCTGGCCTCCTCGACGGTCACGAAGTCCGGCGCGTCGAGTGCAGGGATCCCGTCCTTGCCCGGGCCGCCTGACAGGAAGCTGCCGAGGTCGACGGTATGGCGACTGAAGTCCGTGGACCACCCGTTCGTGCCTACCCGCAGCTCGTCTTCGAAGTTGGGCGTGATGATGATCTCGCGGCCTGAGGGAGTATCGGCGGCCGTCGGCGCGGGAGCCGGTGTTCCGGCTGCCTCGGTGGCCTCCTGCGGCGGGGCGGGCTCGCGCGGCTCCACTGCGTCGTCAGGCGCAGTTTCGCCACTGCTCGTCGTGGCCCCGGCGGGCTCCGGCGGCGCGCTCTGATCGGACGATCCTCCGCAGGCTGCGGCAACGAATGCGACCACGATCAGGAGTCCGGCTAGACGTGTCACTCAACGTGTGATGCTGCCGCAATGCGGATCGACGCCGATTCCCGCGCCGGTCCCTCCTGTCGCGTGCAGCGACGATACGCTGTCCCGCATGGATCTCATGGTAGGCGAGACGCTCATCTGGTCAGGCAGACCCTCGTGGCGATCGATGTTCTCGTTCTACTTCACCTGGGGCCCTCCGGCGCTGATCCCACTCGTGGTGATCATCTTGGTCAGGTGGCTCAGCGACGCGGACTGGCCGATCTGGCTGGGAATCGTCATCACGCTGGTGATCCTCGTTCTGGTCGCGCTCATCGCCTGGTTCACCCGCCTGGACACACAGTTCACCGTCACCTCGCATCGCCTCATCATTCGGCACGGGATCATGTCGCGACGGGAGCAGTCAGCCCACATCGACCGTGTTCAGAACGTCAGCACGCGACAGTCCCTCGTCGATCGCATGCTCCGGGTCGGGGCCGTCGACTTCGACACGGCGGGCACCGATGACTACGAGTTCGTATTCCACGGAGTGAACAACCCGCGCGCGCTCCGCGAGATCATCGCCGAGACGTACACGGATCGCGTTCGCGAGATCGAGCAGGACTAGTCGGCTCGGGCCTGCAACCCGAACGCATCGGCGAGCAGCTCGTACGAGCGCAGCCGGGCGTGTTGATCGTGGCAGATCGTCACGACGAACAGCTCATCCGCATCGAGCCGGTCGACGAGTTCGAGCAGCTGATTGCGGACCCGTTCAGGGCTCCCGACGACAAATCGTGTCGAGAGCTCTGTGAGCCGGGCCTGCTCAGCGGGTGAGTAGGCGTAATCGAGCGCTTCGTCGACCGTCGGAATCTGGCCGGGGTCCCCGGTCTCGAGTCGGAGTCGCCACAGACGCAGGCTCGACGCGAGCTCGTCCGCCGCTTCGTTGGTTTCCGCGCAGACGGTCGACACGCAGATGCCGACATGTGGCTTGTCGAGCGTGGGCGTAGCGCGGAAGCCCTCTCGGTAGCTAGCGATCAGCGACTCGCCGCCGGTCGGGCTGATGAAGTGCGCGTACGCGTACGGCACGCCGAACTGAGCGGCGTACAGGGCGCTTGAGCCACCTGATCCGAGAAGCCAGAGTTCGGGTGGATCTCCCGAGTCCGGCATCACCCTGATTCGAGCGAAAGGGTGGGAGTCGGGAATCGTGCCGTGGAGGAACCCGACGAGCTCGGCGAGTTGGTTCGGAAACTCGTCGGCGGCGGGGTCGCGATCACCCGACTTCAGGGCGAAGGTCGTGAGCGGGTCGGCTCCCGGTGCACGACCGACCCCGAGGTCGATTCGACCGGGGTGCAGCACCTCGAGCATCCGAAACGTCTCCGCTACCTTCAGCGGGCTGTAGTGCGGCAGCATGACGCCGCCCGAGCCGACGCGGATCCGCTCGGTCGTCGCTGCAACGTGGCCGGCGAGGATCTCCGGAGCGGTGCCCGCTAGTGCGCTGAACGAGTGGTGCTCTGCGAGCCAGTACCGCGCGTACCCGAGCCGATCGGCGAGACGGGCCAGCTCGAGGGTCGTCTGGAGGGCGTCGCCGGCGGAGGCACCGGCGGGGATCGGAGACTGATCGAGAACCGAGACGGTCAGCACGGAAGGGAGCGTAGTGGCAGCGTCACCTTGGTCACACATCAGTCCGGAGATCGTTGAGCCACGTTCACATCGGTGTCATTTGCGCCCGTAGCGTCGATGGCCATGGACGACCGAAGAGTTGTACGAACGCCGTGGGGGCCCGCCAAAGTCCTGGCGGAGGCGGCAGTTGAGCAAGAGGCGCCCCAACGTCGGTTTCGCTCGGCCCTCGAGCTCCTCGAGGGCTCGGAGGGTCTCCTCGTCCGTTTTGCGCATCTGTCTGACGGAGCTGTCGGACGCGGTCCCGTGACGCTACGGGCGCTCGACCTCGCTGCACTTCGAGCTAAGCCGCCACATCGATCGAGCTCGGCCGACTGCTCGGCTGGGCGCTCCCGGCGGATGACTAGGGCCCCGTCACCGCCGTCCGTGCGCACGAAGTTCAGGCGGGCGTCTGGACGCCGATGCGCGTCCGCGCCGCGTCGACGAGCGATCCGAGTAGCCGGGCACCGTCCTGGCTTCCCGACAGCGGGCCAACCGCGTGTTCCGGGTGCGGCATCAGCCCCATGACGTTCCCGGCTCGATTGCTGACACCTGCGATATCTGCGACCGAGCCGTTGGGATTCCCTCCCGCCGCGTATCGCAGCACCACCTGGCCGTGTCGCTCGAGCTCGTCTAGGAGCGCGGGCGGAGCAAAGAAAGCTCCCTCGCCATGTTTCACCGGAATGACGAGCGTCTCTCCCGCCTGGCAGCGTCCCGTAAAGGGCGAGCCGCCGCCGGCTACGATCAGCTGCGCGTCGCGACAGACGAAGCGCTGCGAATCATTCCGGCGTAACACGCCGGGCAACAGGCCCGATTCACACAGGATCTGAAAGCCGTTGCAGATGCCCAGCACGAGCCCGCCCGCGTCCGCAAAGCGGGTCACAGCGCCCATCACCGGTGCGACGCGCGCGATCGCGCCGCAGCGCAGGTAGTCGCCGTACGAGAAGCCGCCGGGTAGCACGACGCCGGCCACGTCGGGAAGCTCGGGCTCCCCGTGCCAGACGCTGATCGCGTTGGCGCCGACCTGGTCGAGCGCGAGCACTGCGTCCCGGTCATCGTTCGACCCGGGAAACGTGGGTACAGCGATCCGCGGGCGGTCGCTCACTCGGGTGCCACCTCGATCTCGTAGCCTTCGATCAGCGGGTTGGCGAGCAGCTTCTCGCACATCTCCTCGACCAGCCGCCGCGCCTCCGACTCGCTTCCCGCGTCTATCTCCAGGTCCACGAGACGTCCGACGCGTGCGTTGCTGACCCCAAAGCCGAGGTGCTCGAGCGCGCCGCGGACGGCGCTGCCCTGCGGATCGAGAATGCCCTCCTTCGGGCTCACGAGCACCCGGACCCTCACGTCTGCAGGACCGCCGGGTCGGCGAGGTACGAGTTGAACGACACGCCGGTCAGCAACTCGAAGGCCTCGACGTACCGCTGACGAGTGCCGGCAACGACATCGCTCGGAAGGGCTGGTGCCGGCGGGCTTTTGTCCCATCCGATCGCCTCGACGTGATCGCGAACGTACTGCTTGTCAAACGACGGCTGCGGCCCTCCGGGTTCGTACTGATCAGCGGGCCAGAAACGGGACGAGTCGGGAGTCAGAGCCTCGTCACCCAGCATGATTGCGCCCTCGCCGTCGAGGCCGAACTCGAACTTAGTGTCAGCTAGTATGATTCCGCGCTTCGCCGCGTGATCGGAAACGAACGCGTAGAGCTAGAGTGAGTAACGCTCGAGCTCGCGCAAGCGCTCCTTGCCGACGATCGCAGCCGATGTCTCGCGGTCGATGTTCTCGTCGTGCCCCGTTCTCGCCTTCGTCGCCGGGGTGAAGATCGGCTCGGGGAGCCGGTCCGCCTCCTGGAGCCCGGACGGCAGGGCGTGGCCTGACGCTGCGCCGGTGGCCAGGTAGTCCTTCCACGCTGAGCCCGTGATGTAGCCACGGACCACGCATTCGACGGGAAACATCTCTAGCTGCCGACACTCGGTCGACCGTCCGTCGCTGCGGAGGTTGATCAGG
>JAUVPB010000241.1 GCA_030598925.1 Actinomycetes bacterium | reverse complement strand
CGCCCGTTCCCGCGTGTACAGGCGCGCCTCCACCAAGTGCCAGCACTGTCGGATCGGGCGCACGCAACAGCCTGCGTAGGAGGTTGTGTTCCTGCTCGCGGAACCAGGGCTCGCCATGCTCGGCGAAGAGTTCTGGGATCGCCGCGCCGTGGGTCTTCTCGAGCTCATGGTCGGTGTCGATGAAGGGACGCGCGAGCAGCCGGGCGAGCTCTCGCCCGACCGTTGATTTGCCGGCGCCCATGAACCCGATCAGCGCGAGGTGGCGACTGCCGACGTCAATCATTTGCGTTCGGTTAGCGCGGTGACCAGTCGATTCGCTCTAGGTAGGCATCACGGGCCGCGACGAAGTCACCGATCGAGTCGCCCCCGAACTTGTCGCGCGCTGCGATCGCGATCTCGAAGGCGACGGCGGCCTCGGCCACGACGGCGAGTGCCTCGACGGCCGAGACGTCGCTTCTCTCGACCAGCGCGTTGCCGGCTTCCTTCGTCTCGAGGTCGACCGACCTCAGCGGCCGCATGAGCGTCGGCAGCGGCTTCATTGAGCATCGCACCACGAGCGGTTGACCGTTCGTGAGCCCGGCCTCCAGGCCCCCGGCGCGGTTCGATTCACGGTAGAACCCTCGTTCGTCGCGGAAGATCTCATCGTGCGCGTCCGAGCCTCGAGTCGACGCGAGAGCGAGGCCGTCGCCGACCTCAACGGCCTTCACTGCCTGTGTCGCGAGCAGGGTCCATGCCAGGTTTCCGTCGAGTCGGTCGGCCTTCGTTGCGTACGAGCCCAGCCCCGGAGGCAGCCCTCGCACGGTTACCTCGATCGTCCCACCCAGCGTGTCTCTCGCCTTGCGCGCATCGTCAATCGCGTCGCGGATGGCCTCCTCCCCTTCCGCTCCACCAACCGCGACGACCCGACTCTCCACGCGCGCAGAGATGGTGGCGAGCAATGCCTTGGCGACACCGCCCGCTGCAACGTTCGCTGCCGTGTGTCGCGCGCTCGCGCGCTCGAGGGCATCGCGAACATCCGGGAGGTCGTACTTCATCACGCCCGCGAGGTCCGCGTGACCCGGGCGCGGCAACGTGACGGCCTGCGTTCCTTTGCCCTGCCGTTCGCCCTCTGGTGGCCAGGGAGCCATGCCCCAGGTCCAGTTCTTATGATCTCGGTTGTGGACCAGCAGTGTCAGAGGCGTGCCGAGCGTACGCCCCTGGCGGAGCCCGGTCAGAACCTCGACCTTGTCGCTCTCAAGCTTCTGTCGTGGGGACCGTCCGTACCCCTGCTGGCGTCGCCACAAGTCGCTGTCGATCGCGTCTCGGTCGAGCCTGAGGCCGGCGGGTAGCCCGGTGATCAGGGCGATCAGCGCAGGTCCATGCGACTCACCAGCTGTCGTCAGCTCCAACGGCACGGCTCAACAGTAGCGGCGGGTTCAGCCGCCGCCCGCATCCGCGCCGGCGCCCCGCACGGCTGCGTTCATCACATCGATAGGTGCCGCGCGGCCCGTCCAACGCTCGAACGACACCGCCCCCTGTCGTACGAGGAACTCGAGACCGTCGATCACTCGTCTACAGCCTGCTTCGTGCGCTGCCGCGATCAACGCAGTCGGCACGCCATTGCTGTGATACGCGAGATCTACGACCTGGTGCTCGGGCGTCGGCATGACGAGCGCTTGATCCTTGACGGGTGTCGCGTTCACGATGACGTCGGTGGCCGCCGACGGTGGCCACTCTGCGAGCGCGCGAACTGAGCACGGCTTCGCCACGCTGGCGAGGTCGGTCGCCAGTGCATCGGCGGCCTCGCCTCGCCGCGCCGCGACCAGAACGGTCGCCGCTCCGGCGTCCGCAAGCGCCACGACCACCGGACGACTCGCGCCCCCTGCTCCGAGCACCAGACACGTCGCGCCCGAGACGTCGAGGCCCGCCGCGACGCCCTCACCATCGGTACTCGTCGCGACGATCCTTCCATCGTCGACGATCAGGGTGTTCGCAGAGCCGCAACGTTCTGCGGCGGGCTCAATGATGTCGCAGTGCGCGAGTACGGCCGTCTTGTGTGGAATCGTCACATTTGCGCCGGCGACGCCGAGCGCGCGGAGCCCGTTCACGGCCTGGCCGACTCGCGCTGGTTCGACGGGAAACGGGACGTAGACCCAGTCGAGGCCGAGAGCACCGAGAGCAGCGTTGTGCATCCGCGGCGACAGCGAGTGACTCACAGGGAAACCGATGATTCCTAGGAGCTGTGTTGCTCCGTCAATCGACGCTGACGCGTCGGCTAGCCGCACTTATCGGGCCCCCTGAGGAAGGAGTTCGGACCGGCGACGAACGCGTCGAATTCCTCCTGCGTCTTCGCGAAGAAGTGCGTCTTGCAGTCCTTTTTCCTCGCGTAGTACAGAAAGTCGTTGTTGGCCGGTCGAACCGCAGCCTGCATCGATGCGAGGCCTGGGTTGGAGATCGGCGTCGGCGGAAGCCCGACGAGCTTGCGCGTGTTGTACGGGTTATCGCTGCCGAGCTGTGATTGCCGGATCGCCTCGTCGGCCGGGATGCGAAGTCCGTAGCGCAGCGTCGAGTCGATTCCCAGTGGCATCCCCTTCTGAAGGCGGTTGTAGATCACGCGCGAGACGACCTTGCGCTCCTTCGGTTCCGCGACCTCCTCTTCGATCATCGACGCGACGATCAGTGCCTCATAGGGCGTGAGACCGCGCTCCTCTGGGAAGGTCAGGCTCAGCTCCTTCCACGCGAGTTCGAACTGCTCGAGCTGCTGCCGGACGAGCTCCGTCGTCGTCGTCTGCTCTGCAAAATCGTACGTCGCGGGAAAGAGGAAGCCCTCGAGATGCTTCGGTTGCTCGCCCTTCTCGAGGAAGCCTTGCGGTATCAGAGCTTCCTTCTTCGCCAGCTCGATGAACTCTTCGCCCGAGAGCATGGGCGTCACCTGCCGTTCCTCGATCGCGATCTCGCGTACTGCCTCGACGCGCTCCGACATCTCTCGCCACGTGAATCCTTCCGGGAACACAATCTTGAGCGGCTCGACGGGCTCTTCGATCGTGTTCGCGGGTGTTGACTCGACAGCAACGTCGGCTGCGCTGTCGTCGCCATTCCGCGCCGCGCTGACCAACAGCCCGATTGCGACTGCTCCGACGCCGAGTCCGACGAGGACCGCGAGCGGCAATGCGAAGCTGCTGCGCCGGCGCGGCGGGAGGCGCTCGGGATCCTCCTCGTCGAGAGGAACCGCTAGACGCCGCGGTCGTTTTTCCATCTCAGGTAGTCCGTCAGGAGGTGGGCTGCAGCAAGCGCGTCGTCACCAGCGTGCATACGACGCGAGGGCGTTCGCGCGGCCATCTTGGTCGTGAAGCGCTCGTCGAATGTCGTGACCTGGAGATCGGTGCCGGACCCGAGCCGTTCTACAAACCTGTCCGTCTTCTGGGCCTGGTGGCCGCGCTCACCTCGGAGGGTGAATGGCATGCCCACCACAATCTCCACGACCTCTTCGCGAGCAGCGACCTCGAGAATCCGGTCGCGTAGGTTGTCGGCCTCAGTCTCGTGCACGACCTCCAGTGGTCGAGCCAACGACCCTGTCGCATCCGACACCGCCAGGCCGGTCCGCGCCTGACCGTAGTCGACCGCGAGCACCTTTTCCCTCGAGCCGGCCATTACCAAGCGATTGTAACGACGCGCTCCAGCGACCCGACTCTATGCAATGGCGGCGCAGACACGCGCGGAATCGGCAGCGAACCTGAGCACGCCATCGCTCCCCGACGCCTAGGAGGCTCCATGCGAATGCCGCGTCCGTCCTCTCCTCTGATCTGGTTGCCAGCAGCCGCCGCCATGTGTGCGCTGCTTCTCGCGGCCGCCTGGCTCGATGTAGCCGCGCCTCGGGCTCACGCGGCGAGCAGCGATCTTCTGTTCTCCGAGTACGTCGAGGGTTCGAGCATCAACAAGGCGCTCGAGCTCTACAACGGCACGGGAGGGCCGATCACACTCAACGGGGTGTACGACGTCCAGATCTTCGCCAACGGCAGCAGCAGCGCGACGGCCACGATCCCACTCGTTGGAGCGGTCACGGACGGCAGCACGTTCGTTCTGGCCCGCGCCGGCGCCGATCCCGATCT
>JAUVPB010000206.1 GCA_030598925.1 Actinomycetes bacterium | reverse complement strand
GTCGAGCTGGTGCTCTCCCAACCGAGCTAACCGCCCTCGAAGCCGGAGTGCAGCGACTGAGTGAGGCTTACAACTCGGCGTGTTCGTGTGCGAGCGCGCCCATCGCGCGCCCGTCCCATGAGTTGAGAAGCGAGCGGTTCTGCGCTTCGGCGTCCACCGCGAGGTGACCGTAGGTCTGGTCGATCATCTCGACGCTCGTTCCCATGAACCGGGCCGGCGCGAAGAGACTTTCGCCCGCGCCGATGCTCCGGCTCGCACGATGGCGCGCTCCGACCACGCGATCTAATCCATCCGTGTTCTAACGCGAGGCCCAGCCGCGCCCCAAGCCCACCGCTCGATCCGCGAGACTCACTAACTGCGCGTCGATCCCGCAAGCGCCGCAAGATCGCTGGGCTCCGACGTTGCCGCCCCCGCCGGGATGCGCACTGGGCGGAGGAGGACGCCTCCGGCGCCCGCGGCGATTAGACGCGAGCGGAGGCAATGAGACGTGACAGTCTGGTCAAGGAAGTGACTGAAGATGGCTGTGGGCGACATGAAACGGGGTTCACGAGCTGCCTATGATCGCGAAACGCCTCGGTCTCGAGCAGAAGACCTGGAAACCGAGAGCGGCGACTTGCACGACCGCCGCCGCCGGGAAGTCGCCCTGGCCATGGGTGTTCTCGATCATCCCGGCCCTCACCTCCAGGCTATGCGACGGCTTCCCGTACGCCTGGTCGACCAGATCGAAGTACAACCTCACGGCCCTCTCCCCGTTGCCCTCAGCCAACGCTTCGTCGAGGTTGTCTGCCATCCCCCCCACCTATCCACCAGCTCGAGACGGAGCCGCTCACGAGGGGTTAGCGAGGCGAGCGCCTTGAGTTCCACGGCGCGATCTTCGCGCTGCTCGCGTTTCTGGCGTTCCGCGTCGGCTGTCCTCAGCTTGGCGAGGCAGGCGGCGCTTGGCTGCCCCGCCATGTCCCGCCGGGTAGGGCGCTAACCGTCCGGCTCGAGAAACGGGTAGCGGTAGTCGGCCGGCGGCACGAAGGTTAGCTTGATCGTGCGGGGGCTCACCCAGCGCACGAGGTTCCACATCGAGCCAGCCTTGTCGTTCGTGCCGGAGGCGCGTGAGCCGCCGAAGGGTTGCTGCCCGACGACGGCACCCGAGGGCTTGTCGTTGAGATAGATGTTCCCGGCCGCGTTCGAGAGGACGTCGGCGCCAACGCTAAGGGCTGCCTGTTCGGTGGCGAAGATCGCCCCGGTCAAGCCGTACGGCGACGTCCGGTCGACGAGCTTCAGTGTCTCTTCGTAGCCGTTCTCCGGGTACACGTATGCAGTCAGGATCGGGCCGAAGATCTCCTCGCGCAGCAGCTCGAAATCGGGATCAGTTGTCTCGACGATCGTCGGCTCGACGAACAGGCCGTCGCTGTCGTCGATCCCGCCGCCGACCACGATCTCGGCGTCGCCGCTCGAGCGTGCGAGCTCGATTGCCGCGCGGTGCTTGGCAAGCGCGCGCTCGTCGATCACGGCGCCCATGAAGTTGGTGAAGTCGCTCGGGTCACCCATCGTGATCGTCTCGGTCTCGGCCACGAGCCGCTCACGCAGCTCGGGCCACAGGTTCGACGGGATGTACATCCGCGAGGCGGCAGAGCATTTCTGCCCCTGGTACTCGAAGGCGCCGCGGACCGCGGCCGCAGCAAGTGCGGCGACGTCGGCACTCGGGTGGGCGACGATGAAGTCCTTGCCGCCCGTCTCGCCGACAAGGCGTGGATAAGTCCGGTACGTGTCGATGCGATTCCCCACCTCACGCCAGAGGTGCCGGAACGTCGTCGTCGAGCCCGTAAAGTGGATGCCTGCGAGATCCGGGCTCGACACCGCGGCCTCACCGATCGGTGGCCCGTGGCCGTGCACCACGTTGATCACTCCGTCCGGCAGACCAGCCGCACGGAACAGCTGCTCCGTGTAGTACGCGCCCAGCGATGCCGCCCCAGCGGGCTTCCAGACGACGGTGTTGCCCATCAGCGCCGGAGCCGAGGAGAGGTTGAGGCCGATCGCCGTGAAGTTGAACGGACTGACGGCGAAGACGAAGCCCTCGAGCGGGCGGTAGTCGATGCGATTCCAGACCCCGTTGCCCGAAGCAGGCTGTTCCGCGTAGATTCGCGTCATGTACTCGACGTTGAAGCGAAGGAAGTCGATCGACTCACACGCCGCGTCGATCTCGGCCTGGTGGACCGTCTTCGACTGACCGACGATCGTTGCGCCGTTCAACGTATCGCGCCAAGACCCGGCGAGCAGCTCAGCGACGCGGAGGAAGATGGCGGCCCGGTCCTCCCACGGTGTGCGTGACCAGTCATGCGCGGCGGCCGTGGCGGCCTCGATCGCTTGCCGCACTTCGAGGGCGCCGGCGTGGTGGACGTCCGCCAGGACGTGCGAGCGCGCGTGTGGCATCGTGACCTCGGTGGTCGTGCCTGTCCGCACCTCTTTCCCGCCGATCACGCACGGAATGTCCACGCGTTGGCCGACGAGTTCCGCGACGCGAGCCTTGAGGCTCGCCCGCTCAGGGCTGCCGGGCGCGTATCCGCCGATCGGCTCGTTGAACGCGGGCGGAACCTTGAAGATGCCGTTGCTCGTAGCGGACACAATACAAGCGTGCCAGATGCGGCGTGGTAGCCGATGACGCTTTCGGAAGACGCGCGGGCCGAACCCAGTAAAGGGGGCCCCCGCGCGGATCTGGCTAGAACCGGCAGGCCGAGGCCGAGAACCCGTGAAGAGCGGCCCCGAGCCCGGGATTGTTCCCGGGAGGGGTGGATGGGGTCGGCTCGCTGTGACCTGCCCGCTAGCGTTCGAGTAGTCGCGCAACCGTCGCCGGGTGCCACTGTCCGCCGTGCCCGGTCGGCACATCTTCCTCGGTGAGTTGCTCGGCGGATCGCTGCGAGGGTCATCTTCTTCGCGCGGAGCCGAACACTCATGCCTCCGGCCACCTGAATCCCCAGTATTGCCTTCACGGAAAACGAACGAGCCCGTTCGCAGTTCGGCGAAGAGGGATGGGAGGGTCGACAGGAACGCGTCCGGGAACCCGCAACGGGCCTGATCCAGACACGATGTGCCGAAACCAACGTGCCGTAACCAACGTGCCGTAACCGTACTCGGCCGTACCAAGAATCCGTGCCGATCCCGATACGCGAACGCAGGTGGACGACGAGCATGAACCCCCTAGCCTCGTTCGAGGCTGCGCGAAGTCGAGACACGGACCGCTACCTGAGGGACGATCACGTGACGGTCAACTGGGTCGAGCACGTCGGTGAGGTCGAGCTGGCGATCGATGCGCCATCTGCGTCCGACGTGCTGGCGGAAGCCGCTGGCGCGATCGCCAGTCTGCTCGTCGATCGTCTCCAGAGAACGCCGACCACATGCGAAATCGAGGTCAGCGCCAACGACCGACCGGCGCTCCTCGTGGCCTGGCTGGACGAGCTTGTGTACCTCGCGGAGACCGACGGGTTCGCTCCGGAGCGCATTGTCAAGATCGGCTGCTCCGAGCGATCTGCGAGAGCGACGGTCGAGGGCCGCTCGGGGCGACCAACTCATCTCGTCAAGGCCGTGACGTACCACGACCTCGCGTTCAAGCGTTGCGGCGAGCGCTGGCAGGGCCGGGTGGTGCTGGATGTCTGAGCTCGTGCGCGTGGCGCCCTACGTCTGGGAGATTCCGCGGGCTGCCCGCGCGGGTATGCGCGTACCCGCGCGCGTGTTCGCTGACGAAGCGCTGCTCGACGCGATTCGCGTCGACCGTTCGCTGGAACAACTCAAGAATGTCTGCACGTTGCCGGGCATCGTGGACGCAGCGCTCGCCATGCCGGATATCCACCAGGGGTACGGGTTCCCGGTCGGAGGCGTGGCTGCGACTGAGGTTCCGGACGGCGTCGTCTCGCCCGGCGGCGTCGGCTACGACATCAACTGCGGTGTGCGCCTGCTCGTGTGCCCGCTCACGGAGCCGGAGCTCGGACCGCGCCGCGAGCCGCTGGTGCACGAGATTTCGCGATCCGTACCGGCCGGGGCCGGCAAGGACAGCTCTCTCGAACTCCGCGGCGAACCGCTCGACTCGGTGTTGCGTGAGGGGCCTTCTGCCCTGGTGCGCGACCACGGAATCGGCACAGAAGACGACATCTCCCGCACCGAATCCCGAGGCCGGCTGCCAGGTGCCGAGCCTAGCGCTGTTTCGGAGCGAGCACGAACGCGCGGGTCGGGCCAGCTCGGGACCCTCGGATCGGGCAACCACTTCGTCGAGCTCCAAGCAGTACAAGAGATCTTCGACCCGGAGACGGCGCGGGTGTTCGGGCTGGCCAAGGGGCAGATCACGGTGCTCATCCATTCAGGTTCTCGGGGGCTCGGCCACCAGGTCTGCACCGACTACGTCAAGCGGATGGACGCAGCGATGAGCCGCCACGGAATCGTCCTACCGGACCGACAGCTCGCCTGCGCTCCGCAGTCGTCGCCAGAAGGCCACGCATACCTCGGCGCGATGGCCGCAGCGGCCAACTTCGCGTGGGCGAATCGACAGATGATCGCGCACGCAGTTCGGGGCGCGATCGCTCACGTGCTCGGCGACGCTTCAGCCGCCGCAACACACCAGCTCTACGATGTCGCCCACAACGTCGCGAAGATCGAGCGACACGGCGGCCGAGACGTGTGCGTTCACCGCAAGGGAGCTACCCGATCGCTCCCTGCCGGTAGCCCCGACATCCCGGACGCCTTCAGCCGGGTGGGTCAGCCACTGTTCATCCCTGGCAGCATGGGAACGTCGAGCTACGTCCTCGCCGGCGAGCCGGCGTCGCTCGAGCTTTCCTTCGGCTCGGCATGCCACGGGGCCGGACGCACGATGAGCAGAACGGGTGCACGCAAGCGCGTCTCGGGCGCCGAGTTGCGACGCGACCTCGAGCAGCAGGACATCGTCGTGCGCTGTGCGTCGAACAGGGGCCTCGCCGAGGAAGCGCCCTTCGCCTACAAGGATGTCGAGCGGGTGGTGAACGTAGTACATGAGATCGGTTTGGCGCGACGTGTAGT